>JACRPB010000135.1 GCA_016214175.1 Rhodocyclales bacterium | reverse complement strand
GAGCACCGGCTGCGGCACGCCGTCGTGGGTGTGGCCGCCGAGGATGGCGTCGATGCCGGTGACGCGCGAGGCCATCTTGCGATCGACGTCCATGCCGTTGTGCGAGAGCACGACCACGACCTGGGCACCCTTGGCGCGCGCCGCGTCCACGACTTTCTGCATTTCGCCGTCGCGGATGCCGAAGGTCCAGTCGGGCATCATCCAGCGCGGGTTGGCGATCGGCGTGTAGGGAAAGGCCTGGCCGATCACCGCCACTTGGGTGCCGTTCATTTCGCGCAGCGCGTAGGGCGCGAACACCGGGTCGTCGAAGTCGGCGGTCTTCACGTTCTGCGCCAGGAATTCGATGCGGCCCTGGAAATCCTTGTCGACGATTTCCCGGACGCGCTCATGCCCGAGCGTGAATTCCCAGTGTGCGCTCATCATGTCGACGCCGAGCAGCTTGCAGGCGTCGACCATGTCCTGGCCTTTGCTCCACAGCGCGGTGGCCGACCCCTGCCAGGTGTCGCCGCCGTCGAGCAGCAGCGCATTGGGGCGGTCGGCGCGCAGACGCTTGACGAGGGTGGCGAGGTGAGCGAAGCCGCCGACCTTGCCGTAGGTCTTGGCCGCCTGCTCGAAGTCGAGGCAAGTGAAGGCGTGCGCCTCGCGGCTGCCGGGTTTGATGTTGAAGGCCTTGAGCAGCTTCTCGCCGACGAGATGGGGCGCGCGACCGGCCGCGCCGCCGATGCCGAGGTTCACGCTCGGTTCGCGGAACCAGAGCGGCAGCAGTTGCGCGTGGCAGTCGGTGAAATGCAGCAGATGGACGTTGCCGAAGCGCGGCAACGCGTAGGGGCTGCTGCCGCCCGGCGCCGCCAGCAGGGCGCGGGCATCGAGGGCGATGCCCGCGGCGGCCGCGGCGGCGAGGACGTGCAGGAACTCGCGGCGATTCAGCGAGGACATCGCCTACTTATTGACCGGCGACTCGGGGTCGAGCAGCAGCGCCACCAGATCCTGGATCTGCTTTTCGTTCAGCGCGCCCATGAAGCCGAAACGCGGCATCGCCGAGCAAAGGCTGAAGGCCTTCGAGTTGAAGATTTTCGAGTACACGTATTTCTGGGTTTCCGGCGTGTTGCCGCGCAGCTTGCCGAAGTTGCGCAGGCTGGGGCCGAGGGTGCCGAAAGACGTTTCCGTCGGCGCAATTTCGTGGCAGTTGTAGCAATTTCCGCCGACCGGCAGGCCCGGCTTGTCGGTCCAGGTGAAGCCGCGTCCGCTCTGGGCGATCTTCTCGCCGCTCTTCCAGTCGCCGAGCAGTTTGCCGTCGGCAGGCAGCTTGACGGTGGCGAGCTGTTGCGCCTCGATCAGATGAGAAAGCGCCGGCGCCGGCTTGTTGCCGTACTTGTTGCAGACGTGCTGAACGGCGTCGTTGTCGAGGCGGTCGAGGCTGGCCTGGCCGCGTTCGCGGAAATCGTTGATCCCGGGGCCCTTGTACACGTTGCCGTTGGCGTTGGCACCGAGGAAGGTCAGGATTGCTGTCACGGAATCCGACAGGTAGCCGGGCTCGGGGAAGCGCTGCTGGCGGAAGCAGTCGTTCATGCGCCACTGCAAGGTGTGCATGAAGCCGCCGGTCAAGCGGTAGCCGGGCCAGCCGGCGTAGGCGCGCATGGCGTCCTTGCGCGTGGCGAGGTTGGGCAACTGCTGCATGCGGATGCGCTTGCCGTCCTCGCCGTGGCAGGTGGCGCAGGAGAAGTCGTAGGGGCCGGCGCGATAGTCGAAAATCTCGCGGCCGATGTTGTAGGCGTCGATCTCCTTCGGGTGCCGTTGCGGGATGGCGATCTTCATGCCGCGCGACGCCCCCGCGACGTAGGTGACGAGGGAGACGAGGTCGGGCGTCCCCTTGTCGTTGCTGAAGGGCTTCTTGGTAAGGTCTTCCAGTTTGAAGCCTTGCAGGTTCACCATGCACCAGGCGATGCGGCGCTCGACGTCCATGACCTGGTCGGCGTCGGCGTAGTAGCGTGGCGTCTGCACGTAGGCGCCGTTCACGACGCCGGGGCCGAGGCCGAGGTCGCACTTTTCGAGGGAGGCGTTCTTCGGGCCGCGTTTCGTTTTCCAGAGTTCTTCGCCCTTGACCTCGAAGAGTTCGGCCGGGTTGCCGTCTTCGAGGACGGCACGGAATTTTTCGAACTCGGCAGTCACCGGGTCCTTGGGTTCGGTCGCGGGTGCCGCGGCAACGACAGCCGGTTTTATCTTGGCCGGGGTCTGCGCTCCGGCGTCCTGCAACGGCAATGCCGTCGCCAGCGCCAGCGCAGCGCACATGCTCAGTGCCTGCTTCATGGTCTCCTCCGTTTGGGCGGGGCCGTTCGGCCTCCTGTTGAGCGGGTGGCGCCGGACGGCGCCCCCGCGATTCGCTCTGGTGCCAGGTGCTGCGCCTTGCCGTCAGATGACGGTTGTCTCGTCGGTACGCTTGTCGCCCTTGTTGTCGACCCAGTTGACCGTGACCTTGTCGCCGGCCTTGGGGCCCTTGACCTTGAAGCCGAAGCGCGGGTTCTTCGACACCGAGGGGCCACTGCTGCCGTCGACCACGATCTTGCCGTTCACGGCGATGCTGAAAGTTTGGATGAAGTGCGCGGGAATCACGGAACCGTCGCTTTCCTTGCGCTGACCGGTTTCCATGGTGTGGCTCATGAGCACCTTGATGTCGCAAACGTCGTCTTTCACCTGGGCGCGGATTTTCATCGGATCTGCCATTTTGTCTTCCTCTGTATGTGTTCGGGGGTGGGCTCAGCCGCCGCAGCCGCCCATGGTGACCTTGACTTCCTTCTGCACGATGTAGGACTTGCCGCCCGCCTGGGCGACGGCCCTGACCAGCGAGGTCTGACCCATTTTGACGTTGAGCAGCGCTTCGGGCAGCGCACCGTTGGCGAAATCGAAACGCGCCGACAAAGGCATCGGGTTCTTGTCGACCAGGATAGCCAGCGACGTGGTTCCGGGAATCTTGCTCACCGCGGTGACGGCGACCACGGCGCCGTTTTCGGCGATTTCGGGCACCGTCAGGATCAGGTCCTTGCTCTCCGCCGCGCCCGTGGCGCCGATGCCCTTCAGGGCGCCCGCGACGTCCTTGGCCTCGAAGGCCGCCTTGTTCCAGTCCGCTGCCAGCACCTGGGTCGGCTTCAGCATGCCGGCCGCCAGCGCCGCGGCGAGGACGCCGCTGCTGCCGATGCCCTTGAGCAGGGTTCTACGCATCATGTCCATCCGTTTATCTCCTCTGTTGAAGTCTGTAAGGTCCATCGACCAGTGTGCCGAATTCTGCGTTTCCAACCATGCGCGCGCAAGCGGCGCTGCTGATAGGCGGATAAGCGACATTCATTCGGTCATTCGGCGGCCGCTCGCCAATGGCCCGATTTGCCGCCGGCCTTCTCCAGCAGCCTGATGTCTTCGATGCGCATGCCGCGATCGACGGCCTTGCACATGTCGTAAATCGTGAGCAGTCCGGCGGCTACCGCGGTCAGCGCCTCCATCTCGACGCCGGTGCGGCCGACGGTCTGCGTCGTCACTTCGCACGTGACCGACGAACCGGCCGCGTCGATGGTGAAATCCACCGCGACGCGGGTCAGCGGCAGCGGATGGCACAGGGGGATCAGGTCGGAGGTGCGCTTGGCCGCCTGGATCGCGGCGATGCGGGCGACGCCGAGGACGTCGCCCTTCTTGGCGCTGCCCGACTGGATCAGGGCAAGGGTTTCCGGCTGCATCCTCACCGTGCCGGCGGCGCGGGCCAGGCGTTCGGTCTCGGTCTTGGCGCCGACGTCGACCATGTGGGCCTGGCCGCTGTCATCGAAATGGGTGAGAGGCATCGTTCGTCCGGAGGTGTCGTTCGGGAACCGAAGCTTACGACAGGCCGGCGGCAACATCAATTCCGACATACTCCTTTACACTCGCGGTCCGCCGGCGCGGGCGAACCGGCGCCGATTCCCGCTATCATAGGCGCATGCGTCGTCCGATCATTCTATTGGCCTGCCTGGCGGCCTTGAGTGCCCCCGCCGTCCGGGCCGAGGGCTTGCCCGACCTCGGCGAAAGCTCCCAGGCGGACCTCTCGCCGCTGATGGAAAAGAAGGTCGGCGAAGCCATCATGCAAGACATCCGGCTGCGCGAATCCAGCTACCTCGACGATCCCGAAATCGAAAGCTACCTGAACCGCATCGGCCGCCGCCTGGCGTCGAACGGCGAGGGCGGGCGCCAGGAGTTCGAGTTTTTCGCGCTGCGCGATCCGACGATGAACGCTTTCGCTTTGCCCGGCGGCTACATCGGCGTGCACACCGGCTTGCTGCTGGCGGCCCAGTCGGAGTCGGAACTGGCCTCCGTGCTTTCGCACGAAATTTCCCACGTCACCCAGCGCCATATCGCGCGCGGCCTGAGCAAGCAGAGCTTCGCCACGGCGACGACGCTGCTGTCCCTGGCGGTGGCCATTCTCGCATCGCGCCACGGCGGCGACATGGCGATGGGCTCGCTGATGGCCGGCCAGGCGGCGAGCATGCAGAATCAGCTCAGCTACACGCGCGACTTCGAACGCGAAGCGGATCGCGTCGGCATCCAGTTGCTCGAGCGCTCCGGCTACGACGCCCGCGGCATGGGCGCCTTTTTCGAGCGCCTGCAGCGCCACGGCCGGCTCTACGAGAACAACGCGCCGGGCTACCTGCGCACCCACCCGCTGACGACCGAGCGCATCGCCGACATGGAGAACCGCATCCAGTCCATGCCTTACCGTCAGGTGCCGGATTCCCTGGAATTCCAGCTGGTGCGGGCCAAGCTGCGCGCCGAGGAAGGCAGCAGCCAGGACGCGGTCACGGATTTCGCGACCCTGGTCAACGATCGCAAGTTCACCTCGGAGATCGCGGCCCGCTACGGCTACGCTCGCGCCTTGCTGCGCGACAAGGACTACGCCGCGGCCGAGGAGCAGTTGGCCGAACTGCGGCGGCTCAAGACCGACTCGCCGTTGTTCGAAACGCTGGCCGCCGAATTGCGCATGCTGCAGGGCGATGCCGCCGGGGCAGTCAAATTGCTGCGTGCCGGCAGCGTGCGCTACCCGCAGGAACGCGCGATCGCCTATCGACTCGTCGAGGCCTTGCTGGCCGCCGGACGGCCCAAGGAGGCGCTCCTGGCGACGGGCGCCGATCTTCAGACGTATGTCAGCGACTACAAGATGCATGCGCTGCAAGCGAAGACCTACGCCATGCTCGGCAAGCGCTTGCAGCAGCATCGCGCCCAGGGAGAGTCCTACGTCCTGCAAGGGCTGCTGATGCCCGCCATCGAACAATTCGAACTGGCCCAGAAATCGCCGGACGGCGACTTCTACGAACACTCGCAGGTCGATGCGCGCCTGCGCGAGTTGAAGAAGCGGCAGTTGGAAGAAATGAGACAGAAGAAGGGGCAGCAGCCCTAAGCAATCCCCAGGCGGCCGACGCTAGCGCCTAAAGCCCTCTAATCGGCGGGCCTTATTCCCGCATTGAAAAATCGAGTTGGTCGGTCCCGACCGGACTTGCTAGCCTTCGCTCCTCGGAAAAATAGAACCAAATCCCAGGAGGAACGGCCCATGGCCCTGGTCAATCCGCACGGCGGCGGAAATCTCAAACCCCTGCTGCTCGAAGGCGACGCACTGAAAGCCGCGCTGGCGCATGCGCAGACCCTGCCCAAGATCAAGGTCAGCTCGCGCGAAAAGGGCGACATCATCATGCTGGGCATCGGCGGTTTCACGCCGCTCGACGGCTTCATGACCCATGCCGACTGGCAGGGCGTCTGCGACGGCATGAAGATGGCCAACGGCCTGTTCTGGCCGATCCCGATCACGCTGTCGACCGACGAGGTCAGCGCTGCCCGCATCAAGACCGGCGAAGAGGTCGCGCTGACCGATCCGGACGACGGTTCCGTGCTGGCGACGATGCAGGTCACCGAGAAGTACAAGATCGACAAGGCCCACGAGTGCGCGACGGTGTTCAAGACCACCGACATCGAGCACCCCGGCGTCAAGATGGTCATGGAGCAGGGCGACATCAACCTCGCCGGCCCGATCAAGGTCTTGTCGCAAGGCGATTTCCCCGAGAAGTACGGCGACCTTTTCCTGTCGCCGAAGCAGACCCGCGCCCAGTTCGAAGCCATGGGCTGGAGCAAGGTCGCCGCCTTCCAGACGCGCAACCCGATGCACCGCTCGCACGAATATCTGGCCAAGGTCGCCATCGAGACCTGCGACGGCGTGCTGATCCACTCGCCCCTCGGCAACCTCAAGCCCGGCGACATTCCGGCCGACGTGCGCGCCGATGCGATCGCCACCCTGGTCGAGAACTACTTCGTCAAGAACACCATCATCCAGGCCGGCTATCCGCTCGACATGCGTTACGCCGGTCCGCGCGAAGCCCTGCTGCACGCGCTGTTCCGCCAGAACTACGGCTGCTCGCACCTGATCGTCGGCCGCGACCACGCGGGCGTCGGCAGCTACTACGGACCCTTCGACGCCCACCACATTTTCGACGAACTGCCGAAGGGCGCGCTCGAAACCCAGGCGCTGACAATCGACTGGACCTTCTGGTGCCACAAGTGCGGCGGCATGGCGTCGGCGCGTACCTGCCCGCACGGCGAGGCGGACCGCCTGCTGCTGTCCGGCACCAAGCTGCGCAAGATGCTTTCCGAAGACCAGGAAGTTCCCGCGGAGTTCTCGCGGCCCGAAGTGCTCACGATTCTGCGCAAGTACTACGCCGGCCTGACCGAGAAAGTCGAAGTCAAGCTTTCCGGCCACTCGGCAAGATAAGCGGTCGTACCGATCAACACTGTCATCAAGGAGTAAGAAGCAATGCCAACCTTCGTTCGTACCGAAAAGTGCGATGGCTGCAAGGGTCAGGACAAGACCGCCTGCATGTACATCTGCCCGCACAACCTGATGAAGCTCGACAAGGACGGTTCCGACACCGGTCACGCCATGAAGGCGTACAACCAGGAGCCGGAGCAGTGCTGGGAGTGCTACTCCTGCGTCAAGATCTGCCCGCAGGGCGCCATCGAGGCCCGCCACTACGCCGACATCGTGCCGCTGGGCGGTTCGGTGCAGCCGCTGCGCGGCTCCGACTCCATCATGTGGACCATCAAGTTCCGCAACGGCACCATGAAGCGCTTCAAGTTCCCGATCCGCACCACTGCCGAAGGCTCGATCGACCCGTTCGGCGGCAAGCCGATGCCCAAGATGTCCGAGATCAACGATCCTGGCGTCTTCACCAAGGGCGTTCTGGGCGGCTACCGCGCCGGCAAGCCCGAAGAACTGATCCGCAAGTAATTAACGAATCGAGGAATAAAAAATGGCTGGTACTTTTGAAAAACCGGAAGTCGTTCAGGAAGACCTGGACATCCTGCTCATCGGCGGCGGCATGGCCTGCTGCGGTGCGGCTTACGAAATGATGCGCTGGGCCGAGGCCGTCAAGGCCGAGACCGGCACCGAGCTCAAGATCAAGCTGGTCGACAAGGCCGCCATGGACCGCTCCGGCGCCGTGGCCCAGGGCCTGTCCGCCATCAACACCTACATCGGCGACAAGCAGGATCCCGCCGACTACGCGCGCATGGTCTCCAACGACCTGATGCGTATCACCCGCGACGACCTGGCCTACGACGTCGGCCGTAACGTC
>JACRPB010000134.1 GCA_016214175.1 Rhodocyclales bacterium | reverse complement strand
CGTGCCGCGGCGGCCGATGGCGAGCAGGATGCTTGCGCTGCGATAGCTGCCCTTGCTGGTGCGGACGACGAAGCCTGCGCCGTCGGCGGCGATTTCCTCCATGCGTTCGCCGAAGCGGATCGCGGGCTGCGCCTTGTCGAGCACGCTTTGCCAGATTTTCATCAATTCTTCCTTGCTCACCTCGCGCACGTTGATTTCGCCGATCAACGGCAGGCGCATCGGCGCGGTCATGACCAGCTTGTTGCGCGGGTAGTGGTAGGTGGTGCCGCCGAGGCTGGCTTCCTGCTCGATGGTGACGTACTTGAGCTTCGCCTGCTGGGCCGCGAGCGAGGCGGCGATGCCGGCCGGGCCGGCGCCGATGATGACGACGTCGTAGTCGGCGCGGCCGCGCGGCCGCTTGGCGATGGCGGCAACGGCTTCCATGCCCTGGCGCGTGGTGTTGCGGATCAGGCCCATGCCGCCGAGTTCGCCGGCGATGAAGACGCCGGGCAGGTTGGTCTCGAACTCGGCGTTCACCTGGGGAATCTCGACGCCGCGGCGGGCGGTGCCGAACACCAGTTTGATGGCGCCGACCGGGCAGGCGACGGCGCAGGCGCCGTGGCCGATGCAATGGGTCGGGTTGATCAGCGTGCCCTTGCCGTGAATGACGCCGAGGGCCTTCTCGGGGCAGGCGCGGACGCAGGCGCCCGATCCCATGCAGACGGAAAGATCGACCACCGGATGCAGCGAGGCCGGTTCGGTGAGGCCGGCCGCGACGGCTTCCTGGAGTACCGCGTGATGGCACTGCGTGCGCTTGCGCCGGTTGCCGAGATGGAAGCGCATGCCGAGCGCCACCAGCAGCACCGGCACGAAGTAGTAGATCAGGTCGGACATGGGGCGCTTGCTTCCGGCTTGCGATGGTGGCGAGATTATGAACTGCGATGGCGCGGCGGAAAACAAATACGGCGTGCGTCCCCACCGCAGGCCGAAATATAGCGGTCGCCGCCGCCGCCGGCAAACTGTCGTGGCGGCACGACAGCCCTAGCGCGGCGCGGGACATGGCTAAGCTTCGCGGGCGGCATTCAAGGGCGCCGCGAGCCGCGCTACCCGTAACCAGGTAGCGGCAACGGGCAATTCCTCGTATTCCCCGCAGGGATGGATCTTCGCAGAATCCATGATGCAGGTCGAACGAGCGGATCGCCGTTGCTGCCGAGCGTCCCGAACACCACGCACAGGGAGATTTCTTGTGACTACCGATGTCATTTCCATGAGCAATACCGGCCTTCTCGGTCCGACGCCGCCGCTTGCCGCCGCCGGCGAGACTGCGCCTGCGGCGGCGGTGGGCCGCGGCGCGCGCCGTTTCTTCATCGGCCTCGTCGTTGCCGCCCTGATCGCGCTGGGCGCGTGGGTGGCGGTCGCCGCCCCCTACACGCCGGGCTCGGAGCTTGGCTACAACCTGGGACTGGCGGGCGGCCTGCTGATGCTGGCGCTGCTGCTCTATCCCGTGCGCAAGCGCGTGCGCGCCTTCGAGCGGCTGGGCAAGATGGCCGACTGGTTCAAGTTCCACATGGTCGCCGGCATCGGCGGTCCGCTGCTGGTGCTGTTCCACTCCACCTTCAAGCTCAATTCCCTGAACGGCAGCGTGGCCTTCTATGCCATGCTGCTGGTCGCCGGCAGCGGCGTCGTCGGCCGTTTCATCTATCGCCATGTGCACCGCGGGTTGTACGGCCGCCGGCTGACCCTCGACGGCGCCCAGGCCGATCTCCTGACGAGCCGGGAAAACGTGAATTCGGTCTTTGCGCTGCGGCCGGACGTCGAGGCACGGCTGCTCGCCTTTCACGACTACGCCTTCGCACCGCTGGTGGGCACCGCGCCGCGCGTCTGGCGCTTCGTCACGCTGCGCTGGCGCGGCCGCCGGCTTTCGCGTGCCGTGCGCCGGGACGTCAAGTTCGCCCTGACGCGCTTGCAGCGCGACGGCAGGCTGTCGCGCCAGGAAGTGGCGGTCAATTACCGCCTCGCGCGCGAGCAGATTCTCGGTTACCTCGACGGCGTCGTCCGCACTTCCCAGTTGTCGGTCTGGGAAAAACTGTTCTCCCTGTGGCACGTCATTCACATCCCTTTCCTGTATCTGCTGCTCTTCGCCGGAATCGTGCATGTCCTTGCGGTCCACATGTACTGAGGCATGGCGACTTCTGGCTCTGCTGGCATGGGTGCTCGCGGCTCCGGTCGGCGCTCAGACCGTCGAAAAGGTGGTCATGCCCGGCGATGTCATCGAGGGGCATGCGAAGATCGAACAGGAATGCGAAAAATGCCATAAGCGTTTCGACAAGGCGGCGCAGACGGGGCTCTGCCAGGATTGCCACAAGGACGTCGCCGCCGACGTGCGCGCGAAGAAGAAGCTGCACGGCCGCCTCAAGGACATCACCTGCAACAAATGCCATACCGACCACAAGGGTCGCGACGCCAAGATTGCGCCGGTCGACAAGAAGACTTTCGACCACGACACGACCGGATTCCGGTTGCGCGACGCGCACCAGGACCTCGCGGCGCGCGGCGAGAAATGCGATAGCTGCCACCTGCCCAAGCGCAAGTACCGCGAGGCGCCGTCGCTCTGCAACGACTGCCACAAGAAGGTCGACGACGAGAAGGGACACAAGGGCCATCTCGGTCCCAAGTGCGAAAACTGCCACGACGAGAAAAGCTGGAAGGAAGCCCGGTTCGATCACGAGAAGACCAAGTTTCGGCTCGCCGGCGGCAAGCATGCCGAGGTCAAGTGCAAGGAATGCCATCCCGACGTTACCTACCGGCAGACGCCGCTGACCTGCAACGGCTGCCACAAGAAGATCGACCAGGACAAGGGCCACAAGGGCCTCTACGGCGTCAAGTGCGAGTCCTGCCACAACGACCGCGGCTGGAAGGAAATCGACTTCGACCACGACAAGGACACCAAATACCTGCTGAAGGGCAAGCACCGCCCGGTCAAGTGCAGCGCCTGCCACCCGGCCGAGAAGGGCCCGCTCTACCAGCAGAAGGTCTCGGTCAAGTGCGTCGCCTGCCACAAGAAGGACGACCAGGACAAAGGCCACCGCGGCGGCCTCGGCGAGAAGTGCGAGTCCTGCCACATCGAGAAAGGCTGGAAGGACACCGGCTTCGACCACGACGAGACCAAGTTCCCGCTGCGCGACAAGCACCACAAGGCCAAGTGCGAAGCCTGTCACGTCGGCGGCGTCGCCGGTCCGAAGGCCAAGGGCAAGCTGCAACTCGACGTCGCCTGCGTCTCCTGCCACCGCAAGATCGACGACGAAAAGGGGCACAAGGGGCGCTATGGGCCCAAGTGCGAGGCCTGCCACGACGAGAAGGCCTGGAAGCCGGCGCCGCGCTTCGCCCACGACCGCGACACCAAGTACCGGCTGCTCGGCAAGCACCGCGACACCAAGTGCGACGATTGCCACACCGTTGCCCAGGGCAACATCTACCAGAAGAAGCTGGAAACGAAGTGCATCGCCTGCCACAAGAAGGACGACAAGCACAAGAACCAGCTCGGCGACAAGTGCGAGGACTGCCACAACGAGAAGAAATGGCAGGATGCGCCCTACGATCACAACAAGTCGCGCTATGCGCTGACCGGCGGCCACGCCAAGGTCGAGTGCAAGAAATGCCACGCCACGCCGGCCTACCGCGACACGCCGCTGACCTGCAACGGCTGCCACGAGAAGGACGACAAGCACAAGCGCCGCTTCGGCATCAAGTGCGAAACCTGCCACTACACGCGCACCTGGAAGTCGTGGGACTTCGACCACGGCAAGACGCGCTATCCGCTCGACGGCGCGCACCGCAAGGTCGATTGCTACGGCTGCCACAAGGAGCGCGATCCGGCGCCGAGCAAGCCGGGCCGCGCCTGCATCGCCTGCCACGCCAAGGACGATGTGCATGAGGGCGGCTTCAGCGGCCAGTGCGAGCGCTGCCACGTCACCAGCGACTGGAAGCGCGTGCACAAGTAGCGCGCGGTCCGGACCTGTCGGGCGGCGGCGACAGTGGTCGGCGCTGGGGCGAAGCGGGAAGATGCGCTGCGCTCGCGGGATATTCACGCGAGGGCATCAACCCCAGGGAGGTCGCAACCATGTTCAGGACACTGTGCGCCATGCTGTTTGCCGGCTACGTGGCGACGGCCGCCGCGATGCCCCTGGGGTCGAAATACGCGTTGGTGGTGGAGGAGGACAGCGGCCGGGTGCTGCTGGAGAAGAACGCGGAGAAAGTGGTGCCGATCGCCTCGCTGACCAAGCTGATAACCGCCATGGTCGTGCTCGACGCCAATCCCGATCTCGACGAACTGATCTGCATCGAGGAGCCCGAGGTGACGACGAAGAAGCGCAGTTGGTCGCGCTTGCGCGTCGGCGCCTGGATGCCGCGCAAGGACGTGCTGCAACTGGCGCTGATGTCGTCGGACAATCGCGCCGCGGCCTCGCTGGCCGCCTCCTATCCGGGCGGCAGCGAAGCCTTCGTCGCCGCGGTTCAAGCCAAGCTGGACGCCTTGGGCATGAGCGACACCACCATCGAGGAAGCGACCGGGCTGTCCGCCAACAACCGCTCCACCGCCGCCGACCTCGTCAAGATGGCTATGGCGGCGGCGCAATACCCGGAGATCGCGCGCATCACCACCGACAGCAGCGACAGTGTCGCCGTCAATGGCCGCAACCTCGAATACCACAATACCAATCGCCTGGTCGGCCGCAAGGGCTGGGACATCCTGCTCTCCAAGACCGGCACGACGAAGCCGGCCGGCCGCTGCCTGATCATGCGCTTGCAGGCCGCGGGCCGCACCGTCGTCGTCGTGCTGCTGAACGCCCGCGCCAGTTCCATGCGCGTCAGCGACGCCGTGCGCGTGCGCCGCCTGATCGACGGCGAAAGCGTCGTGCTCGCGCAGGCGGCGTCGGAGCGGCGCGCCCGCCGCGTTGCGGCCAACGGCGACGACCCGTCACGCCGCAGCACCGACCGGCTGCAATTGGCGCAAGCCGAGGCCTTGCGTTGAGCGGCTGCGGAAGCGCCGGCGGCGGCACGGCTACCGGGATTCCGGTAGCGAGATTACGGCCGACTTGGTATTCGTTCTGCAAGTGCCGTTCGCTACATTTCCATACGCGGCGCACGAGGCGTCGCGCCAACCGGCCCGCCCCGCGCGGGCCTAACTGCGGCGCATCGGTGAGCACAGCCAGATGAGACAAGTTCTTAGAACTCTCTTTTTCGCATTCGCGCTGGGCCTGTGCGGCCTGGCGGCTGCGCAGGGCCTGGGCGACGAGAATCTGGCGACGCCGTTCGGCGGTCTGCTGCCGCGCCTGGGCGGCGGGCCGCAACTCCAGTTCAACCACAATGCCACCGGTTTTCCGCTCGAAGGCGCGCACGTGCGCGAGCGCTGCGAGTCCTGCCACGTCCAGGGCGTCTTCCGCGGCACGCCGCGCGACTGCGCCGTGTGCCACGTTGCCGGCGGCCGGGCGCCCGGCAAGGCGACGACCCATATTCCGACCACGCGGGCGTGCGACACCTGCCACCGCAGTATCGTCTGGTCGCCGACGACCTTCCGCCACCTGCCGACGCAGGGCGTGGCGCCGGGGGGCTGCATCGAGTGCCACAGCGGCGTCTTCCGGGCGCAAAACGCGGTCGGCAAGCCGCTCACGCACCCGGTCACCAGCGCCGCCTGCGACGCCTGCCACAAGACCGGCGCCTGGTTGCCGGCCGGCTATACCCATGCCCTCGCCGACGCCGGCAAGTGTGCGACCTGCCACAACGGCGCGCGCGCCACCGGCAAGGCGGCCAGCCACATTCCGACCACGGTTTCCTGCGACGCCTGCCACAGCACCGGCATCGCCTGGGCGCCGATCAGCGTTTCCATCAGCAGCCTGCACGCGGTGATGGCCGGGCCGGTCGCGCGCGGCAACTGCGCCATCTGCCACAGCGGCGCCCTCGTCGGCCAGAACGCCCAGATCAAGCCGCCCACGCACGTCGCGACGACGCAGCAGTGCGACACCTGCCACAGCGCGTCCGTTACGTCCTGGGCCACCGCGACCCTGGACCACGACGCGGTGACGCCGCCGGTCGCCAACCGCTGCTCGACCTGCCATGGCGTGAATGCGCTCGGCAAGCCGACCAGCCACGTGCCGACCGGCGCGCAATGCGATACCTGCCACACCAACACCGGCGCCTTCAAGCCGGCGCAAATGAACCACGTCGGCCTTGCCGGCCAGTGCGCCTCCTGCCACAACGGCGCCTACACTTTCGCCAACGCGCAGGCGAAGGCCGCGACCCACATCCCGACCACCGGCCAGTGCGACGTCTGCCACGTCGCCGGTTTCGTCAACTGGTCGCCGGTCGCCATGAACCACGCCGGCACCGCCGGCCGCTGCGCCGCCTGCCACAGCGGCGGCTACGTCGCGCAGAACGCCCAGAGCAAGCCGACCACCCACGTCGCCACCACCGCGCCGTGCGACACCTGCCACAAGTCGACGACGAGCTGGGCCACGGCGACCTTCAACCACGCCGCGGCGGCGACCCCGGTGGCGGGGCGCTGCGCCACCTGCCACAACAGCGCTGCCGCGCTCGGCAAACCGGTCTCGCACATTCCGACCGGCGCCCAGTGCGACACCTGCCATGCCAATTTCAGCGCCTTCAAGCCGGCGCAGATGAACCACGCCGGCACCAGCGGCCAATGCGCGACCTGCCATAACGGCTCCTATCGCTTCGCCAACGCGCTGGCGCGACCGCTCAACCACATCTCGACCCCGGCCCAGTGCGACACCTGCCACGTCGCCGGCTTCGTCAGTTGGAGTCCGGCGCGCATGAACCACGCCGGCCTCGCCGGCCAGTGCTCGAGCTGCCACAGCGGCACCTACGTCGCGCAGAACGCCCAGATCAAACCGATCACCCACGTCGCCACCACGGCGCAGTGCGACACCTGCCATACCTCGACCACGACCTGGGCGACCGCGGTTTATCAGCACCCGCAGAGCGCGACCGGCGCCTGCGCCACCTGCCACAACGGCGCGACGGCGCTCGGCAAGCCGACCAACCACGTGCCGACGACGGCGCAGTGCGACACCTGCCACAGCAACTTCTCCGCCTTCAAGCCGGCGCGCATGAACCATGCGGGCACCGGCGGCCAGTGCGCCACTTGCCACGGCGGCGGCTACGTCTTCGCCAACGCCCTGGCCAAGTCGCCCAATCACATTCCGACGATCGCGCAATGCGATAGTTGCCATAGCGGCGGCTTCACGGCATTTACGCCGTCGACGATGAACCACGCCGGCCTGGCCGGTCAGTGCGCCGCCTGCCACGGCGGCGCCTACGTCGCGCAGAACGCGCAGGCGAAGACGCCGACGCACATCGCGACCACCGCGCAGTGCGACACCTGCCACCAGTCCACGACGAGCTGGGCGACGGCGACTTTCAACCACGCCACGGCGACGCCGGCCGTTGCGGGGCGCTGCGCGACCTGCCACAACGGCAGCAGCGCGCTCGGCAAACCGACCAATCACGTGCCGACGACGGCGCAGTGCGACGCCTGCCACACCAATCAGACCGCCTTCGCGCCGGCGGCGATGAGCCACGGCGGCACCAGCGGTCCGGCCGCGGCGGGCAACTGCGCCACTTGCCACGGCGGCGCCTACCTGTTCGCCAATGCCCAGGCCAAGACGCCGACGCACGTCGCGACGACGGCGCAATGCGACACCTGCCACAAGTCGACCGTCACCTGGGCCGGCGCCACGTTCAGCCATGACGCCAACGCGGTCGGCAACTGCGCCACCTGCCACAACGGCGTCGCCGTGCTGGGCAAGCCGACGACGCACATTCCGACCACCGCGCAATGCGACACTTGCCACGTCGGCTACGCCGCCTTCAAGCCGGCGCGCATGAATCACGCCGCCAGCGCCGGCCAGTGCGCGACCTGCCATGGCGGCAGCCACACCGCCGCCAACGCCCTGGCCAAGCCGACGACCCACATCCCGACCGCCGCCCAGTGCGACGCCTGCCACATCAACGGCTTCGTCTCCTTCACGCCGAGCACCATGAACCACGGCGCCACCAGTGCGCCGGTCGCGGCCGGCAACTGCGCGACCTGCCACGGCGGCGCCTACGTCGCGCAAAACGCGCAGGCGAAGACGCCGACGCACATCGCGACAACGGCGCAGTGCGACACCTGCCACAGGTCGATGACGAGCTGGGCCACCGCCACCTACAACCACGCGACGGCGACGCCGGCCGTGGCCGGGCGCTGCGCAACCTGCCACAACGGCACCAATGCGCTGGGCAAGCCGACCACCCACATTCCGACCAGCGCGCAATGCGACACCTGCCACAGCGGCTTCGTCGCCTTCGCCCCGGCGGCGATGAACCACGCCGCCACCGCCGGCCCGGCGGCGAGCCGCAACTGCGCCACTTGCCACGGCGGCGCCTATACGGCAGTCAATGCCCAGGCCAAGCCGGCGACGCACATTGCGACCACGCAGTCCTGCGACGGCTGCCATACGACGAGCGCCTGGAAGCCGACCAGCTTCGGCCACCAGGGCGTCGCCGCCGGCACTTGCGCCACTTGCCACAACGGCAGCGCTGCGCGCGGCAAGCCGACCGCCCACCTGCCGACGAGCGCCGCCTGCGACGCCTGCCATGCCAATTTCAGCGTCTTCGCGCCGGCGACGATGAACCACGCCGCCACCAGCGGCCCGGCCGCGGCCGGCAACTGCGCCACCTGCCACAGCGGCACCTACCTGTCGATCAACGCGCAGATCAAGCCGGCCACCCACGTCGCCACCACGGCGCAGTGCGACGCCTGCCATGGCTCGACCACGAGCTGGGCGACGGCAAGCTATGCGCACGATGCCACGGCGGTCGGCCGATGCGCCACCTGCCACAACGGCACCACCGCGCTGGGCAAGCCGACCACCCACATTCCGACCACGGCGCAGTGCTCCACCTG
>JACRPB010000026.1 GCA_016214175.1 Rhodocyclales bacterium | reverse complement strand
CCGACTCGAAGGACAGGCGATAGTCCGGTGCGCGTCCGCGCTTTGTCTCCGCGATCTGGTCGCGCGCGGCATTGAACACAGAACCCTTGCGATTGACTTCGATGATGGCTTTCATGGCTTGCTCCAGTTCGTCACGTCACGCTCGAAATCGGCCAGCAGTACGTCCAGCGTGATGAAATCGTAGTCCGACTCGACATTGCCCGCGTGCCGGTGATCGCCCTTGCCGCGCTCGTTGTCGTAGCGCACGAAGCACTCGCCGGGCAGGCCGAAGAACAGGCGGTACTTGTAGTGATGCGTGCAAGGCGGCAACGGCTCATCCAGTTCCCAGACCACGATTTCGACAATCGAACCGTCGTCGCGAACTTCCTTGGCTTGGGCGATTGGCGTCGCGTTCATGTGTTGCATTGTAGCCATATATATGGCGCACATGCAATGGTGCAGGTAGTTGTGGCAGACCGCGGTTTCGCCGGCCCGAGCGCCGCTCACACGCCGAATCCAAAAACCAGAGCGGCCGCGCGAACGGTTTTGCCGTTCGCGCGGCCGCAGCCGTGCTCAGCCCAGTCAGGCGAAGCCGTGCTTGACCTTGCTCTCCTGTTCCTGCTTCTTGAACTGGTTGAAGCGCGGCAGGAACTTGTCCCAGTCGATGACGTGGGCGTCGATTTCGGGGCCGTCGATACAGGCGTGCTTGCGCACCAGCTTGCCGTCGACGTTCACCGGCACCATGCAGGCGCCGCACATGCCGGTGGCGTCGACCATGCTCGAGTTCAGGCTGGAGACGGTCTTGACGCCATAGGGCTTGGTCAGATCGCTGACGGCGCGCATCATCATCGGCGGGCCGATGGTGACGACCTCGGCGATCCGGCGGCCTTCGCCCTTCTGGTTCTGCTGCAGCAGCATGCCGAGCGGGTCGGTGACGAAGCCCTTGATGCCGAAGCTGCCGTCGTTGCTGGTGTAGATCACCGCCAGATGCTCGGGGAACTCGGCTTGCAGGCGGCCGACGCGCTCGTCCTCCCGGGTCCAGAACAACAGGTCGGCGCTGCGAAAGCCCGAGATCAAGGTCACGTGGTTGCCGCGGCGCAGGTGCTCGCGCATGATCGGATACACCGGCGGCAGGCCGACGCCGCCGGCGGTGAACACGACCGTCTGGTTGGCGTCGATGCGGTGCAGCTCGCTCGGCAGTCCGAGCGGACCGGCGATGCCGGAGAACGATTCGCCGACCTTCATGGCGTTGATGGCGATCGAGCTCGTGCCCATGGCCTGGACGACGATGGTGATGGTGCCGGCCTTCTCGTCCCAGTCGGCGAGCGTGAGCGGAATCAGCTCGCCCTTGTCCCAGGGCAGCACGCGCACGAACTGGCCGGCGCGAGCGGTCTTGGCGATCAGCGGCGCGCTGACGGTGAACTCGACGATGTTGCCGGCGAGCTCGAACTTTTCGAGGATGGTGAAAGGCGCGGCGCCGAGCTGGGTGTAGTTCTTCGCCGCCATGACCATGCGGCGGATCTCGCCGGTGGTCATGTCGATGTCGCCGACGATCTCGCGCGCGGCGGCCTGGCCGTCGCCGGCCGCGCGGATGGCGGTGGAGCCGCCGCGCTGGGCGTCGCCGCCGGTATAGACGCCGTCGAGCGAGGTCTGCTGCGAACCCTTGGCGACGATGTCGATGGTGCCCCACTTGGTGGTCTTCAGCGTCGGCTCGGAGTCCTTGATGATCGGATTGGCGGTGTTGCCGAGCGCCATGATCGCGAGGTCGGTCTCCATGATTTCCGTCTTGCCGCTGGCGACCGGGCTGCGGCGGCCAGAGGCGTCGGGCGCGCCGAGTTCGATGATGTCGAGCTTGGCACCCGTGACGAAGTGCGTCTTGTCGTCGCCGATGAATTCGCACGGCGCGCGCAGCACCTTGAGCTGGATGCCTTCTTCGAGCGCGTGGTGGAGTTCTTCGACGCGCACCGGCATCTCGGACTGGGTGCGGCGATAGACGATGGTGACGTTGCCGCCCAGCCGCCGTGCCGTGCGCGCCGCGTCCATCGCGGTGTTGCCGCCGCCGATGATCATGATGTTCTTGCCGCGGCACTCGGGTAGCGGTGTCTCGTAGCCCTCCATCGCGCCCTGCATCAGGTTCACGCGGGTGAGGAACTCGTTGGCCGACATGACGTTGAGCAGATGCTCGCCCGGCACGTTCATGAAGCGCGGCAGACCGGCGCCGGTGCCGACGAAGATCTTCCAGAAGCCGGCCTTCTTCAGGTCGCCCAAGGTCGCGGTCTTGCCGACGACGAAGTTCTTGACGAACTTGCCGCCGAGGGCCTCGATCTTGGTCACCACGTCGTCGATCAGCTCGTTGGGCAGGCGGAACTCGGGGATGCCGTAGCGCAGCACGCCGCCGAGCGTGTGGAAGGCCTCGAACACGGTGACCGGGAAGCCTTCGGCCGCCAGCAGATAGGCGTTGATGAGGCCGGCCGGGCCGGAACCGACGACCGCGATCGGCGGCTTGACGGCCTTGGCCCACGGGTCGGGCAGGTCGGCGAACTTGGCCGCAATGCCCTCGGCGTTGACCAGCTTTTCGCGCTGCGGCAGATACCACTCGATCTGGCCGATCTCGATCGGCTTCTTCTGGTGGGCGCAGACGCCCTGGCATTGCAGTTCCTGTGGGCAGACGCGGCCGGTGACGTTGGGCAGCGGGTTGCAGCTTTCGATCAGCTCCATCGCCTGGCGGAAGCGGCCGGTGCCCAGGAGTTCCAGCATCTCGGGGATGTGGATCTTGACCGGGCAGCCGCCCTTGTTCTCCGACTTGCCGGGAATCGGCTCGCCGATTTCGCAGGGCTTCTCTTCGCATTGCTTGTCGCGCAACGCTTCGAGCCAGACGAAGAGGTCGACCTCGCGCGCGGAAAAGCCGAGATTCATGTAGCCCAGATACCCCTGGTTCACCAGGCCGAAATCGCGCGAGCGTTCGTCGGCATCGCGCATGTAGGGCGGAATGCTGTTGTTGGCCGGCCAGTCGTTCGAGAGTCCCTTGAACAGCGGGTACTTGTCGGAAAGATGCTGGTCGATGGCCTTGATGAACTTGCGCTTGAGCTTGAGCGGCACGTTCCAGATGAAACGCATCAGCAGCAGGCTCATGTCGTCGTTCTTCAGCAACTGGTTCCAGAGCGTGCGCGTGAACTCGGCGCCGAGCTCATCCTGCTGGAACTCCCAGACCACGGCCTGGGTGCCGTCGGCCATGAACATGTCGCGGAAAGCCTGCGGTTCCGAAAGCAGGCGGCGCTGCAGCAGCGCCAACTGCTTCTGGTAGATGCCGACGGCTTCGGACTGCTCAAGCTCGGTGAGCTGCGAGCGCGTCGCTTCCAGCGCGTTGCTGGCGTGCAGGTAGCGTTGCAGGTCTTCCTGCCCGGCCTTGGTGGGATCAGGCGTGCTCATCGAATGATCTCCGCGTCGCAGTTCGCCGACACCTTCTTGATGCGGGCCCGCAGTTCCGGCGTGTCGGCGACGCGTTCGAGCGCGCCCGCGATCAGGCTGCCGACTTCCTTGGCCTCGCCGTCGACGACGATGCGGGTCTTCTCGAACAGTTCGGCGAGGTCCTGGTAGCAGGTCTTGCAGTTGGTGCACTTGGCCTGCTCGGCGACGTCGAAGGTCAGCAGCGCGTCGCCGCCGCCGCTTGGCGCAGCCGGGGCAGCGGCGGCCGGCGCGGCCAGACCGAAGCCGGCCATCGGCACGAAGCCGCCGGCGAGTGGGGCCTTGCTGGATGCGGCCAGTTCCGACATGGAACGGGCGATGGCGTCGATCGAGGACTCGCGCTGCTGCATCGCCTCCTGATAGCGCGCTTGCAGGCTCTCGATACCGGCGCGGTGGCTGGCGTCGAGCTTGGTGACGTGATAGCCGCCGAGGTATTGCAGCATGTGCCAGTACTTGCGGGGCGCTCCTCGACCAGTTGGACGACGATGCCGGAGACCGACAGCTTGACCAGGCGCTTCTTCGCATCGACCGACCAGATGTAGGGCGTCTTGCCTTCGCGCTCGGCGAGGCTCAGCTCGACGTAGGCCTCGACGGAAACGGCGTTGGGATCGTCGCCGGAGATCTTGCGGAAGTGCTTCTTGAAGCGGTTCTCGCCGAGTGCGAAGTGGGCCGGCGTCAGCGGCATCGTTTTCAAGGCCACCTTGCCGTCGTCGTCCGTGTACTCGAGCGTCGTCGTGCTCCAGGTCTGGTCGGGATCGGGGTTGCCGTCGAGCGAGAACCATTCGTTGAGCGACACGCCGCGGCGCGGATCGTGCACGAACACCGGATTCATGCGCGATTCCACCGCCAGCCGCGCATGGCGATTGGAGGCGTCGTCGGCGATGCCGTGCTCGGGCTGGCAGGGCGTGTAGACGTCGAACACCGCCGGCGCGTCGGTGTAGGTGAGGAACTCCAGCGTGTTCTTGAGGAAGTGCCCTTGCAGCGCGGTGCTGGTCGAGCAGACGAAGACGTTGGGGTGGAAGGAGGCGATCAGGCCGAGTTCCTTGCGGTGCTCGTGCTTGCCGCTGTGCATGGTGCCGATGCGCGCGAGGTCGGAGTCCTGGCCGAGGAAGCTGGCCGTCGAGGCCTGGCCGCCGGTGTTCGAGTAGGCGCCGGTATTCAGCACGAGGATCTTCAACGGCGTGTCGGTGCACAGAATGCGCGACAGGGCGCCGAAGCCGATGTCGTAGGTGGCGCCGTCGCCGCCCACGGTCATCACCGTCGGCAGCAGGTTGAGCTCATCGACGGTGAACTGGTTCCACGACAGGTTGTTGAATTCCTTGTTGTGGATTTCGGGATCGAAGGCGTCGTCGAGTTCGAGGCGCGCCAGGCGCAGAGCGCGCATGTCCTCGACCGCGGAAGCGGTCAGGCCTTCGAAAATGCCCTTGGCCAGCGGCTGGGCATCCTGGAACAGGCTGTTGACCCAGGGATCGTTGTAGCAGTTGAACGGGAAGGTCGAGGCATAGACGCTGCTGCAACCGGTCGAGTTGGCGATCACGGCGCCCGCGGGGCCGTTGCCGCCGGGGCCGCTCTCGAACAGATAGAGACGCTTTTCGAGGGTTTCGATCGTGGTGACGATGCGCTCGCGGCGCTCGTTGTCGGCCTTCGTGACCAGCGTCGACTGCTTGAAGTTGAGGCGCTCAATCAAGCCTTCGAGTTCGCGGATGTGATCGCGGCGGCGGCGGTCGAAGATGGCACGGTTGGTCGCCATGACGAGGCGGATGGCGGTCACTTCGCCGCAGCCGCGGCAGGCGCCGTGGCCGCCGTTGGTGGCGTAGTAGTTGGCGCGATCGAGCATCAGGCGCTTGGTGTCGCCGCCGCCCTTGATGGCGCCGTCGACGAAGCGCGCCGGCGTGTTCGGCATCTTGGCGCCGAACTCGAAGCGGGCCTGCAGCGTCTCCGCGACGGCGGCGGTCTGCTCGCGCGCCGCCAGGGCGCCGGGGCCGCAGACATCGACGCATTCGAGGCAACCGGTGCACTTCCAGGGGTCGACGTTGACGGCGTAGAGGCCGCCACTGCCGGGATTGGTCTTCTCCATGGCGTCGAAGAAGGGCCGCGTCTTGGCGACGGGATAGACGGACAGGATCTCGGCGACCTTGCCGAAATTCTTCAGCACGGTGACCTTGTCGGTGTCCAGCGTGCTCGCCGCGTCGGCGACCATTTCGTGCAGCGGACGCGGCTGCTTGGCCTGCCGCACCATCTCGCGCACGGCCTCGGACAGCGCATAGACGTGGCCGCGCATCGCCTCCTTCTGCGCTTCGGCAACGTCAAGTTGCTGGATGGCCGTCGTCAGCAGTTCGTGAATGTCGTGTACGTTGTTCGGAATGGCGGCGTCGGGGCAGACCAGCGCGCATTCCATGCAGCCGGTGCATAAGTCGGCGTTGAATTCGGGCACGGTGCGGCGGAACAGGCCCTTGTCCTTCCAGGCTGAGGTACCGGCCGGCATGAACATGCCGGTGCCCGGCAATATCGGGGCTTCGGAGATCGTGCCGTCGCGGAAGTGGCTGGCGACGACGTCGTCGTAGTAGCCGCGGTCGCCGAAACCGGCGCTGCCGGGCGAGCCGCTGGCGCGGCACATGCGTGCCGAGATGGCCACGGTCCGGCTGCTGGCGGCGACGGTCTGGGATTCGGCCTTGCTGAACGCGGCGCTGCTGTAATCGACCTTGTGCGTCGCCTCGATGCCCTCGCGGATCACGGCCATGTTGCCGTCGACGACGGCGCCGCCCTTGCTGCCGAACTTCTTGGAGATCTGGTTGCGGATCTTTTCGAGGATGACGTCGGCCGGCGCATCGGCCGAGACGCGGTCCACATGGCCGGCCACGGCGCCGATGAAGGCGATGCCCATCATGCGCGTTTCGAGTTCCGGTGTCGGCGCATGCTTCTTGGCCACCGCAAAGGCGTCGACGATGTAGAAGCGAATCTTCCTGTCGCGGATGGTCTTGCGCGCCTGCTCGGGCATCTGCGCCCAGACTTCGGTGGCGGAAAGATTGGTCTGCATCATGAAGGTGCCGCCGGCCACCAGCCCCTTGAGGGGATTGGTGTGGCTGAACACCTTGTGGTCGGGCGAAATGACGATCTCGACGTCTTCGAGTTCGGCGTTGGTGATCTTGATCGGCTCGGGCGAGAGCGTGATGTAGTAGTTGGTCGGCGCGCCGCTCTTCTCGGAGCCGTATTTCGGCGCCGACTTCGAGTGCATGCCGAGCACGCCGGCGAGAATGTCGGTCAGGAGCTTGCCCGAGGCGATGGTGCCGTAGCCGCCCACCGAGTGGAAGCGGATGCGGAAGGCCTTCGCCGGCAGCAGGTTGGGATTCTCGCCGCTGTCGAGCGCCATCAGTTCGGTTTCGGGATAGGCGGCCTTGAGGCGCGCCTGCAATTCGGCGACGCGCGGGCTGGGATTCTTGGAGAAGAACTGGGAGCCCAGATAGATCATGGGAGCCATGCCGCCCTTCTGCATGTTCTCGAAACCGGCAATCAAGTGGCGCGGCTGCAGGTCATGGCCGCCGAGGCCGAAGAACGCGGTGGTGATGCGCGGCATCTGGGTGATCGCCGGGATGCCCGCGTGGCGCTCGCCGGACGCGTTTTCGGCACCCTTGAACAGCGCCTGGGTGACGAAGCTCGTCAGCGCGGTCTGGTCCGAGCGTTCCAGCACGGTGACGGCCTTCTTGCCGTTCAGCGCGGCGACCAGTTCGGCCTCGGGGAAGGGCTGCAGCAGCTTGATCGCGACACAGCCGACGTTCTTGCCCTGGCCGCGCAGATAGGTGACCACGGCCTCGACGTCGTCGGTGACGGAACCGAGGCCGACCATGACGAACTCGGCGTCGTCGCACATGAAGGTCTGGACCGGCGAATACGCGCGGCCTGTCAGCTCCGTGTACTCGGCCATCGCCTGGCGCACGAAGCGCGGCACATCGACGGCGAAGTGGGTGCGGTGGTCGGCGGCGCCGGCCTGGAAGTCGGGCTGGTTCTGCACGCCGCCGGTGAGGCTGGGGTTGTTGACGTCGACCAAGGCCGGCACGCGCTGACGCGTGCCTTTCTCGTGCGCGTTGAGCCACTGGCGTTTCCATTGGCCGTGCAGTTCTTCCGGAATCCAGGCCAGCGTGTCCTGGATGCGCACGCCCTTGTTGTCCTTTTCGACCGCGGCGGCATGGGTGTCGAGATAGCGTTCGATCTGCTTCAGGTTCTCGGCGCCGAGGTTGTCCTTGTTGCGCGCCAGATACTGGTGCTTCAACTGGAACACGCGCCCCTTGGCGCCGTGCAGCAGTTCCTGCGCCACGGTCGGGCAGGGGATGCGGCCGGCGGGATCGCCGAGGTATTCCTTCAGCAGTTCGGGCTCGGGCACCAGCGCCTCGGAGAGCATGTGACTGGTGGCGAAGCCGTCCATGCAATTGGCGACCGGGATCAAGGAGAGCGAGGCGACGCGGTAGGAAATGGCGGCGAGGTCGGCCGCTTCCTGCGGGTTGGAACCGAACAGCACCGTATAGCCGGAAGAGAGCAGGGCGTAGGCGTCGTCATGGCCGGCCATGACGTTTAGCGAGTGCTTGGAGGCGACGCGCGCGGCGACTTGCAGCACGCAGCCGCGGACTTGCTTGCCGACGGTGACGTAGTGGGATTCGAGACCGTAAAGAATGCCCTGGCTCGAAGAGGCGTTGGATATGTACTGGCCGCCGGTGAGTGCCGCGCCGAGGGCGCCGCTTTGCGCCGAGTGCTCGCCTTCCGGGCTGAAGAAGAAGGGGTGCTTGCCCCAGACGTTGAGGCCGCCGTCGGCGCGCAACGCTTCGTAGATTTCGGAGATTTCCGTCGAAGGGGTGATCGGGTAGCCGATCACGCCGCCGCAGACGTGTCCCATGACGTTGGCAACGGCGCCGTTGCCGTGGATGACGCTGGGGATGCCGGGGTACTTCGCCTTCTTCGCTTTTGCTTTCATGTGCCCTGTCCGTATGTTGTCCCGTCGCCTGCGCGACACCGACGCGCACGTCGACGCGCCGAGGGCGCGCAACCGTACGCGACAAGTTCGATAACGTTTGCGGGGCGACCTGCCGGCGCCTTGCGGGCGCGGGCCAGGAAGCCCCTCACGGCGCGGCCGGAAGTTGGTTCCGGCCTACTGGCAGGCAGGCGGTTTGGCGTCTGCCCGGATCGCACGCAGAGGAGTTGCGCCCCTCGCGTGTTCGTGAAGGGCCAAGTATAGGAAAAATGGCGCGACGCAACAAATGTTTTTTTAGCGCGTAAGAATCTCGTCAGGAATCTTATTGTTGCGTCGTATGAGGATTGGGTGCGCTGCACCAAAAATGCGCCGGTCGCGGAGGCGGCGGGCGCCGCCGCGAACCCTGTCCGTGCCGCTCCGGCGGCCCGCTTCAGCGGCTCTCGCACTCCTTGGCGTCGCTACAGCCGTCGCCGTTCTTGCAGCAGGAGCACTTGTCCGGATCGCGGTACGGCCCCAGTTGCGGATGCGCCGCGGCAAAGCGCCGGTAGAGGCGATTGACGAGTACGCCGGCGAGGGCGACGGCGAAGATGACCGCCATCGCGACGAGATAGGTCGTCATGGCTCAGGCCATCAGCACCAGCGCCAGGGTGAAGCCGGCGCCGCCCGCAAGCGCAAACACCAACGATTGCGTGAAGTTGTATTCGCGCGCGGTCTGGAACAGCGCCACCGCCAGCACCGCGCAGTTGGTGGTGATCAGCGGCAGGTAGATGCCGAGCGCGCGGAACAGCGCCGGGCTATGCTTTTTCAGCACCATTTCCACCAGTTGCACGGCCGAGGCGATGATCACGATGTAGGAGATCAGGCGCAGGAATTCGAGGTGGAAGGCCGACAGCAGCAGGTTGAGGCCGTAGGCGCAGAGCGAGGCCACCAGCATGACGAAGGTGGTCGCGATGCCCATCGGCAAGGCGGTGTTGAGCTTGCCGGAGACGCCGAGGAAGGGGCACAGGCCGAGGAACATGGCGAGCACGAAGTTGTTCGCCAGCAGCGCATTGACGAAAATCTGGAAGGCGGTCTCACGCATTTTGCGTCGCCTCCCGCGCTTGCTGGCGGCGTGCGCGCCAGGAGAAGAACAGCAGCCAGGAGCCGAGCACGAAGAAGCCGCCCGGCGGCAGCACCATGACGACCCAGGGCTGGAACTGGGCACCGAACAGCGAGATGCCGAACAGGCTGCCGGCGCCGAGGATTTCGCGCACGACGCCGAGCGACAAGAGGCCGATGGTGAAGCCCACTCCCATGCCGGCGGCGTTGATCATGGCCGGCAGCGGCGGATTTTTCGAGGCGTGGGCCTCGGCGCGGCCGAGAATGATGCAGTTCACCACGATCAACTGGATGAAGGCGCCGAGCGCGTCGTAGAGCGCGAGGCTGATGGCCTGGATCGCGTAGTCCACCGCCGTCACCAGGGTGGCGATGATGACGATGTAGGTGGCGATGCGCACTTCCTTCGGCACGATGTTGCGCATCAGGGACACCAGGCCGCAAGAGGCGATCAGCACCAAGGCGGTGGAAATGCCCATGGAGAGCGCATTGACGGCCGAGACGGTGACGGCCAGCGTCGGGCACATGCCGAGGATCATGACGAAGACGGGATTCTGTTTCCAGATGCCCTCCAGGAATTCGTCCCAGGTGGTCGGGGTGTTGGCGGGCGTCGGGCTCATGGGGCTTTGCTCCGGATCTTGTCGAGCTGCGGCACCAGCGCCGGCAGCAGCGCCTTGGCGGCGTCGTTGATGCCGCGGCCGACCGCGCGCGAAGTGATGGTGGCGCCGGCGATGGCGTCGATCTGCCAGGGATGGGTCTTGGTGCCGTGCTTGACGGTCTTCACCTCGTTGGCGAGCGCGGCCAGATCGGCGCTGAGCTTGACGTCGAGCGCCTCGAAGTTGGCAAGGAAGGCGCGGTCGGTGAGGATCTTGTCGCCGATGCCCGGCGTCTCGCGCATGGCGACGACGCCGATACCGGTGATGCACTGGCAGTAGGGCTGATAGCCGAACATGATGCGCACGGCATCGGCATAGCCCTTGCCCGAGCCTTCGGCGGCGATGCCGGCCAGTTGCCCGGCAGCGTCGTAACCGACGTAGAACTTGATGGCGCCGGCCGGCGCTTCGCCCGCTGCCGGCGCGATGCCCTTGCCGGGCACGGCGTAGAACTCGCCGACCGCCTTGGCCTTGGGCACGACCTTGAACACGGCGCGCTCCAGGGCGATGCGCTTGTTTTCCTGCACCGCGCTGAACGTGCCCTGGTAGGAGCCGACGATGATGAGGCCGCAGATGGCCGACACCAGGCCGAGGGTGCGGATCATCGCCCCGGTGGGCGTCACCTGCTGCGCAGCGACCTGTTCCGTCATAGTCCTTTCCTCGGCTTGTTGCGCAGGAAGCGTTTCTTCGGCGTCACCGCCGCGGCTTCTTCGCGCGAGATGTAGTCGGGCGTCAGGTCGTAGGAGGCTGCCCGCTTCTTGCCGAGCACCCCCTTGCCGAAGGGCGTCGGCTGCGTGACGCGCTCGATCAGCGGCGTCGCGGCGTTGCCGATGAGAATGGCGTACATGACGCCTTCCGGCAGGCCGCCGTAGTAGCGGATCAGCACCGTCAGCAGCCCGATCAGGCCGCCATAGACCCACATGCCGGTGGGCGTCACCGGCGAGGTCGCCATGTCGGTGGCCATGAACACCGCGCCGAGGATCAGGCCGCCGGAAAAGAGCATGAAGAAGGGGCTCGGGTAGTGGCCGGGATTGAAGCCGTAGAGCACCCAGGCGACGGCGCCGGCGCTGCCGAGCACGGCGATCGGGATGCGCCAGTCCATGAAGCGGCGCGCGGCGAGGTAGGCGCCGCAGGCGAGGATCAGCAGCGGCGAAGGGCCGACCGCCATGTGGCCGGAGAGCGAACTCAAGAGATCGGCGGCGTCGGCGACGATGCCCTCGAACTTCCACTGCGCCAGCGGCGTCGCGCCGGACAGCGCGTCGAGGTGCTTTTCCTTGAGCCAGGCCGCGGCGTCGGCCGGCATCATCAGCGGCCAGGCCAGCGTCGAGGGGATGAACTCGGCGAAGCGGCCCGGCAGGAAGGAGGGCGTGTAAGTGGCGATGGCGGTCGGAAAGGCAGCCTGGGCGAAGGCGCGGCCGACCAGCGCCGGGTTGAAGACGTTGCAGCCGATGCCGCCGAAGATGCCCTTGCCCAGCGCGATGGCGACCATGCCGGCGACCGCGCCCATCCACAGCGGGAAACCGGGCGGCATGGTGAGCGCCAGCAGAAGGCCGGTGATGGTGGCCGAGAAGTCGCCGAGATGGCCCGACTGGGTGCCGGTGCGCACGAACCAGCGCTCGGCGAGCAGGCAGGAGGCGGTGACGACGAGGATCGAGGCCAGCGCCGAGATGCCGTATTGATAGACGTAGAACAGGCAGATCGGCAGCAGCGAGTAGACCACGTTGGCCATGATTTTCTCGACGCTGCGTGGCCCCTTGACATGCGGGCCGGGGCGGATTTCGATGGCGGTGCTCATGCGGCCTTCTCTCTCAATACTTGTTTTGCCACCCGGAATTGCTGGACCAGCGGGATGTTCGACGGACAGACGTAGCTGCAGCAGCCGCATTCGAAGCAGTCGCCGAGATGGTAGTCGCTGCCCATGGTGTCGTACTGGCGCTTGCCGGCGAGCATGCCCAACGCCGAGGGGTTGAGGCCCATCGGACAGGACTCGACGCACTCGCCGCACTTGATGCAGGGATAGGTCTTGCCGGCGTCGCGTGCCGCCATGTCGGTCTTGCGGAACACCAGGACGCCCGAGACGCCCTTGGTCACCGGCGTGTCGAGGGTGGCGATGGCCTGGCCCATCATCGGACCGCCGAGGATGACTTGCCGCGATTCCGTCGGCGCGCCGGCAAAGTCGAGCACGAAGGACAGCGGCGTGCCGAGCGGCACGCGATAATCGCCGGGGCGGGCGACACCGGGGCCGGTGACCGTGACGACGCGTTCGACCAGGCCCTGGCCCGCGGGCAGCAGGCGGCCGAGGGCGGCCAGGGTGCATACCCTGGTGGTGAACGGCTGCGAGTGCGAGCCCTATCTCACCTGCGACCATCGCGTGATGGTCGAGGAATCGGCTTACCTGATCGCCGGCATCCGCTACGCCATGCGCGCCACCGGCGCCGGGCGCACCGTGATCGGCATCGAGGACAACAAGCCCGACGCCGTGCCTGCCTTGCGCGCCGCGATCCCGACCGGCGAACAAATTTTCGTCGAAGACGTGCCGACCAAGTATCCGCAGGGCGCCGAGAAAATGCTGATCATGGCGCTGTTCGGCGTCGAAGTGCCGTCCGGCAAGCTGCCGCTGTCGCTGGGCATGGTGG
>JACRPB010000133.1 GCA_016214175.1 Rhodocyclales bacterium | reverse complement strand
TTGTCGCCGATGCTATAGCTGCCGTCGCTGTTGAACTTGATTTCGGCGTCGATAAACCATGCCTGCACGTCCCCCGCCAGCATCTTTGCGGTGTCGTAAGCTTCGCCGGAGCGCGCGCCTGTCCCGCAGACAAAGACCACCGGCTTGTCCTTCGGCAGTGTCGGCAACCTCTTCTCAAGTTCGTTCATGGGGATATTGACGGCGCCCTTGATGGTTCCCGCCGCGAACTCTCTGGCATCGCGCACATCGACCACCATGATCGAGGCTGGGTTCTGCTTCCAGACTTCATTGAACGAGGGGCCAGTCACCGAACCCTTCTCTTTTCCGGACATGAGCTTCGCTCCGGCAGTCGGCGCTACGGCGCCTCCCGATATGCCGCCCCCCCCGGCCGCCGTACCGCCGCCGTGCAGCTTCTCCCACTCCGGATAGCCCGGCGGATAGGTGACGACATTGGTATACCCAAGGGCGCGCGCCTTCGCTGCGGACTTGTCGGAGAGCACGCAGTCGAGCCCGCCGCAATAGTAGACAATCAGGCCCGCCTTGTCGGCCGGGAGCTTATCGACATGCTTGTCGAACTCGGTGTCCGAAATATTGATGGCGGTGGCGATCATGCCCTTGTCGGCGATGCGCTTGGGACGCGCATCGATCAGCGTGTAGGGCATCTTTTCGTCCATCAGCTTCTTGACGTAGGCCGCCGAAACGGCCACAGCGCCAGCCTTTGCCTTCCAGTCGGGCATGCCGTCGGCGTACACCTTGATGTTGGCGTAGCCCAGCTTCTCGGCCTTGGCGGCGGAATTGTGACTCAGCATGCAGTCGACGCCGCCGCAATAAAACAACAGTTGCGTTGCCTTGTCGGCTGGCAGCTTGTCGAGCTGCTTGTCGAACTGGCTGTCCGGAATATTGACCGCACCGAGAATGTGGCCCGGGTCGTATTGGCGCGCCGCCGGGCGCGAGTCGATGATCATCACGCCCTTCTGTGGAGGAATGGTGGCCTGCTCGCGCATGAACTCGAAGTTGGTCAGGTGCTTGTACCAGCCTTCCTTGGGTTGCAGGACCGCCGATTCCGCGGCGGCCGGCATCGCGGCGAAGGGCGATGCGAGACCGATCCCCGCCAGCAGCGCTGCGAACATTGAGAGTCGCTTGGCATTCATGCTTATCCCCTTTCTGTGCTTATAGCAAAGTGAACTTTTCGGTGCTTTCGTTGTAGCGGACCAAGGCGTACCAGACAAGCAACAAGACCGCGCTGAGCGCCAGCGAAGCGCCCCAGCCGCCGAAAAGTTCGGGCAGGTAGGCCTGGAAGCCAATCCCCGTGACCTCGTAGGTCTCGACGTTGGTTTCGTCGATGGCGGTGAGCCCGATCTTCCTGAACAGCGCGCCGGCACACGAGCCGATCCAGGCGAAGAAGAACATTGCAACCCACAGCTTCAGATGGCCCTCGCCCATGCGCCACAGGCTACCCGAGGCGCAACCGCCGGCCAGCACCATGCCGATGCCGAACAGCAGCCCGCCCGCGAGCGAGCCGAGCCAGAAGGTCGGCGGAATGGCGATGTAGGGATCGATGACCTTTTTCTCGAACAGCAGCGCCGCCAGCGGTATGCCGATCGCCAAGGCCAGTATCACGGCCTTCGTCATGTCGCCCTCGGCCGTCATGAAGGGCTCGCGAAAGGCACGGGCGAAGCACAGCCGCGCGCGATGCATGATAAAGCCGATGGCGAACCCAGCCACCACGATCACGGCGCGCGCCGCAACCTGCCTGTCGTCAGAGCCATACCAGGCCGCCGCCCAGAGCAGTACGCCGCAGGCGACGAGCAGACCGAGCAGCGGAAAGCGCCGCGTCAGCGCATCAGGCAGTCGCAAGGTCGGCGGGGGCGTGCGCGCCCACTCGACGTGCTCGAAAGTCCACAGCAGCAGCTTGATGCCCAGTACCGCGCCGCCGAGCAGGCCGGCCCACATCGCCCATCCCGCGGGCGAGGAATGCAGGACGGGATTGAAGAAGCCGCCGGTAGTGCAACCGCCGGCGAGCGCCGCGCCCGTGCCCATCAGGCCGCCGCCGATGGCGGCCCACAGGTATTCCTGCGGCGGCGGCCGGTTCGGCGCGAACTGCCCGGACAACAGCGCCGCCGTGAAGGCCCCGAGCACCAGCAGGATGGTCATCAGCGACATGCGGTGCATCAGTCAGCCGTCCAGCTCGCGCGGCACGCCGAGCAGCGGGCCGAGGCCGATGGCGTTGTTGAACCAGTCGCCCCAGAACTTGACGCCGCCGAAGACGCCCCAGAACAGGCCGTCCACCATCAGTCCGACGATGACCAGCACCAGAAGGACGACACCCGCGAAGGGCGACCACTCCTCGACGAATAGCCTCCGGTAGTCTTCGCGGAAGCCGGACCAGTTGGATTCGCCCATTAGCTGCAGGACGCCGGGGAATCACCGTCCTTCGCGCCCTTCTTGAGGAACGCCGCGATGTCGTCCGACAATTCCTGATCCGGCACATCGGCGAACTTCTCGGCCGCCTTGTTGGCCGACTTGATCTTGTCGCGGTAAGTCTTGCTGATGTACTGCGACACTTTTTCCTTGCCCTTGGCGTGCTTGTCGGCCTTCATGTATGTGGCCCAGTCCCCCATCGTCTTGGCGCTTGGATTGATCGAACCCACCGGGTTCGCCACATGGCAGGAAGTGCACACGCTGCGGTAATAGACCCGCCCGCGCTTCCAGTCGGCATCGTAGGCGAGGGCCGACAAGGACGTTGCGGCAATGGCAGCGGCGAGCAGGATTCTTGCGGATTTCATGTTGAAGCTCCTATCGTTCGAGGGTTGCGGTCAATCCACTTCCTCCCAGCCGGTCAGCATCGCACGGATATGCGAGGTGGGCGTGTGGCCGGCGGTGGTGAGATACAGGTGGGCGATCAGGAACAGCAGCATCAGGTAGGCGCCCAATGCATGGCCGGTGGCCACCCATTGCAGCGACAGGCCGTCCAGGCCCCAGACGGGCCAGCTACCGTAGAAGAGATAGAGCCAGCCCGTCACCCACAGCAGCGGCGAGATGAACAGCAGCACGCCGAGATAGGCCAGGCGCTGCAGCGGATTGTGCTTGCGCAACTGCGTCTGCCGGAAGGGGTGCGGCGCGTTCTCGAAGATTCCCGAGAGGTAGTACCTCGTCATCGCCACGACCTTCTCCGTCGTCGGGATGTATTGCTTCCATTCGCCCGTCGTCAGGTGCCAGAAGATCGCGAACACCCACAGCGTGACCAGCGACCAGGCGGCGATCGTGTGGAAGTCGACCGCCTTCTCGAAGCCGAAGTTGGAGTAGCTGCCGTGGATCTCGAAGCCGGTGAGCATCAGGAAGATGATCAGCGCCGCCTGCGACCAGTGCCAGAAGCGTTCAAAGCGTTTGAAGATATAGATGCGTTCGGCCATGATCGTCTTCTCCTTACTTGCGCCGGGCGACGAAGATGCGCAGCGCGCCATGCCCGAACACGCCCAGCAGGGTCAGCAGCGCCGCGCTCCAGCCGAGCGTATCCATCAGCGGAATGCCGTCGCGCCCGGGCAGATAGACGCCCGAGATGCCGGCCAGCCGTCCATCCTTGCTGTGGCATTCGGTGCAGCCGAGCGCCTTTTCCTTGGGCGCCACCATGTGGGTGATCGGCCAGGACATCTCGGTCTTGATGAAGTCCACCTTGCCCGAGAAGGGCGCGCCCGAGACTTTCATGCCGGACTCGATGGCCTTTTCCCAGCCGAAATTCTTCCAGTAGGCCGTGTCGTCGTTGCCCGCCGTATGCGGCGTGACCAGGGTCTTGTTGTCGGGGTCGTAAGGCTGCGATCCGCGGAACACCTTGAGCGGCCAGATCATCGACTTGCCGTCCTCCGCGCTGCCGCCGAGCTTGTTGATGCGCGTCACGCCCTCGGACTTGTCGACCTTGTCGCCCAGCAGCGTGTAGGTCACTTCGCCGTTGAACCAGGCGTACTCGGGCTTGACGTTCTCGCCGAGCGTGAAGTCGCCTTTCTTGGAGTCGTAGATGACGCGGCCCTTGGCATCCTTGACCAGCATCGGCTTGCCGTCCGGTCCCTTCTTGCCGGCGGTCGACCAGTCCCAACTCGTCTTCGTCGCCACGCCGCCGCGCGCGATCTCCGGGATATGGCAGGTCTGGCAAGCGACCTTGTTGGCGTGCAGGTTGAGGCGCTCGGACTGCTTTGCCTTTTCATGCGGCGCCTTGCCATGGCAGTTCACGCAGGTCGCCGGATTACGGTTCTCGGTGCTGCCGCGCAGATGGGCGCCCTTGGTGTCCTTCGCCGTCGGCGTGTAGCGGCTGCCGGCGACGTCGTGACTCGATGCCTTGTGGCAAGTGCCGCAGGTGAAGTCGAGGCCCTCGGCGTCCATGTGCACGTCGAGTTCCTTGGTCGGAGCGGCCAGGGAACTGTCCATGTCGCCATGCTTGACGCCGTCGCCGCCGCCGCCGAAGAAATGGCAGGCGCCGCAGGTGTCGCGGCTGGTCTTGCCGACCTTCTGCGCGATGCGGGAGAGATCGATCCCCTTGACGATCTTGCCCGAACCCGGCGGCAGTTCCATGTCCTTCACCGGCGGGTTACCGGCGAGACCGGGCGGCTTCTTGTAGTTGCCCGTGGTGTCGTGGCATACGAGGCAATCGACGCTCTCCTCGCTGGAAAAATCGAAATTCGCATCCTTCCAGCCGTAGCCGACGTGGCAACTGGTGCAGAACGGATAATTCGACGGGATGGAAATGCAGAAGTTGTTGAGGACGTTCTTCTTGCCGAGCTTCTGGTTGCTGCCCGGATTCAGGAATTCCCACTTCCAGTGCTTGGTGCGGTGAATCTGGCCCGCCGCTTCCGTGTGGCAGGTTAGGCAAACCTTAGTGACCTCAGGTCCGGAAGCGAAGACGCGCTGCAGTTCCTTGAACTTCGTATGGTCTGCTGTCGTATTGAGCTTGACCGGTTTGGGTGCCTCCGACGGGACTTGGCTGACGGCCGGTACGGAAGCACCCAGCGCAAGTGCTGCAAGTAGGGCAATGATCGGATAACCCATACGACCCCCTAAATCAGAACGTTACAAGGTTCTTATTTACTGCTATTCGCTTCGCGGACTATTGACGAATGTCAACGGAGCGTCAAGACACAAGGGGCGGGAGCGCATGAGGCGGCACTGCGGCCTGTCGCGGCCGGCGCGGCAGGCGCTGCCAACGCTGCCAACGCACCCGGCGTTGCCGCTGATCGTCGCCTTCAACGCGCTGACGTTGTGGCTACTTGATGTCGCAGCAGTTCTGCACCCTGCGGTGGCCGCCGGCATCGTGCTCAACACCATGTAGTCGGCCTTACCGCGCCGCTGGCGCGGACGCTGCGCGGCGCTTAGGCCGCTGCGCCGGCTATTTCGCGCCGGCCAGGTGCTGCACGTACTTCGCCACGCCCTGCTCCACCGTCGCCAGATCATCGCGATAGCCGGCGGCGCGCAGTGCGGAGATGTCGGCCTGGGTGAAGCTCTGGTACTTGCCTTTGAGCGCTTCGGGGAAGGCGATGTATTCGACGATGCCCTGCGCCACCATGTCTGCGAGCGACAGCGCCGGCTTGCCTTCCAGGGCGCGGCAGGCGTTGACGGTGGATGTGGCGACGTCGTTGAAGGGCTGGGCGCGGCCGGTGCCGAGGTTGAAGATGCCGGACGAAGCGGGATGGTCGAGGAAGTGCAGGTTCACCTTGACGACGTCGTCGATGAAGACGAAGTCGCGGCTCTGGCCGCCGTCGGCGTAGCCGTCGCAGCCTTCGAAAAGCTTGAC
>JACRPB010000132.1 GCA_016214175.1 Rhodocyclales bacterium | reverse complement strand
GCGACGCCCTGATCGCCATTCGCGAAGAACTGCGCAAGGTCGAGCAAGGCGTATGGACGGCCGACAACAACCCGGTCAAGCGCGCGCCGCACACCCAGGCCGACCTTGCCGACGCCGACTGGAACCGCCCCTACACAAGACAGCAAGCCTGCTTCCCGCTGCCCTGGGTGGCGGAAAACAAGTTCTGGCCGGCCGTGAATCGCATCGACGACGTGTACGGCGACCGCAACCTGTTCTGCGCCTGCCCGCCAATGGAGGGATAAGTCATGACTACCTATCTGATTCTCACCGTCATCGGCAGCGACCGCCCCGGCCTCGTCGGCGAGCTTGCCGCCGCGATTTCCGCGCACGACGGCAATTGGCTGGAATCCTCGATGTCGCATCTCGCCGGCCAATTCGCCGGCATCGTCAAGGTGGCGGTGCCGCAGGCGCGCGCGCAGGCGCTGCACGAAGCGCTGGCGGGACTCAGCGGCCTCAAGGTGACGGCCGTTTCCTCGGCGGAGCAAACGCCCGCCAAGGGCCGCCGCCTCAAGCTCGCCCTGGTCGGCCACGACCGCATCGGCATCGTGCGCGAAGTGTCGCAGGTGCTGGCGCGCCACGCGGTCAACGTCGAGGAACTCGCGACGCATACCTCCAGCGCGCCGATGTCGGCGGAAACCCTGTTCCACGCCACGGCCGAGCTGCTGGCCGGCGCCGACCTCGATGCGCGCAGTCTGGCCGCCGAGCTGGAGCGCCTCTCCGACGACCTGATGGTGGATATCACCCTCGACGAAGCGCTGAAGTGAGCTTGCGCGAAGTGCGCATGCCCAAGTATCCCGAATGCTGGGAGACCTGCGGCAGTTGCGCCGGCGGCGACGTCTTCGTCATCGACGTGCATGTGAAGCCCGGCGACGTCGTGCGCTGCGACGACAACGTCATCACGCTCGAAACCGGCAAGGTGGCGCTGGACATTCCCAGCCCCTATGCCGGGACCGTGGTGGCGGTGCGCGTGGAAGTCGGCGACGAACTCGCCGCAGGGGCGCTCATCGCCACCATCGCTTCGGCCTGACTCACGCCGTGCCGTCGGCGGCTTCCGGCCAGGCGTTCAGGGCTTGCGCAAGGTCGTCCAGCGCCGCGGCGCAAGCCGCCACCTGCGTCGCAAGCGCGGCTGCGTCGGCGCCGGTGCGCAACGCCGCATGCAATTCGGAGGCCAGGGCGCCGACGCGCTCGGCGCCGATGAATCCCGATACGCCTTTCAACTGGTGCACCAGAACCAGGGCCGCGTCGCGTTCGCCGGCGGCCAGATGGCGGCGCAGGCGCGCCATGTCGTCGCCGTGCAGCGCCAGATATTCGCGCAGCAGCCGCGGATAGTCGGCCAGTTGCGCGGGCGAGCGGCGGCAGACCTTGCCGACGTCGAGCCCCGCAATGCCGCCCAGTCGCCGCGCCAGCGGACTGTCGGCCACGCTCGCCGCGGCAGCGGCGGCCTCGGCGCCGGCCTGCGGCAGCCACTGGCCGAGGGCGGCGGCGAGCCGCGCCGGCGTCACCGGCTTGGCAATATGGCCATCCATGCCGGCATCGAGGCAGCACTGCCTATCCTCGGCGAAGGCGTTTGCCGTCAGCGCGACGATGAGCGTCTGGCGATGCGCCGGCAGCGCCCGGATGGCGCGGGCCGCCGCCAGGCCGTCCATCCGCGGCATCTGCATGTCCATCAGGATCAGGTCGTAGGCATGCTCGCGCGCGTAGTCGACCGCCTCGACGCCGTCGTCCGCGAGGTCCACCGCGCAGCCCAGATGCTCCAGCATTTCGAGGATGATGTCCTGGCTGAGGCGGTGGTCCTCGGCGACCAGCACCCGCTTGCCGCCGAGATCGGTCGGTACGCCTGCCGCCACCGGGTTTTCCAATCGGCAATGGCAGTGCGGCAGCACGATATCGAAGCTGAACGTACTCCCCTTTCCGGGGCTGCTGTCGAGGCGGATCGCACCGCCCATGAGGCGCACCAGCCGTTCGCTGATCACCAGTCCCAGACCGGTACCGCCGTGCTCGCGCGTGGCCGCGTTGTCGGCCTGTTCGAAGGCCTGGAACAGCCGCGCCTGGTCGCCGGGCGCAATGCCGCTTCCCGTGTCGCGCACCGCGAAGCGCACCGTCATCGCCGCGCCGTCGTCCGCACGGCAGTCGATGACAAAACGGACCTCGCCGCATGCGGTGAACTTGACGGCGTTGTTGCCGAGGTTGATGAGTACCTGGGCCAGACGCAGCGCATCGCCGGACAGCGGCGTACCGCGCAACGGCGGCGCGAGTTCCGCCACCAGCGTCAGCCCCTTTTCCTGCGCCCGTTCGCCGACCATGGCGAGCACCTTGGCCATGACCTCGTCCAGGCGAAAACACCCGATGTCTAGGGCCAGCCGGTCGGCCTCGATCTTGGATAGATCGAGGATGCTGTTGATCACCGACAGCAAGTGCTCCGAGGTGCCGCAGACCTGGTCGATCCGCTGCCGCTGCTCGGCATCGGTCAGGTCGCGGCGCAACAAGTGGGCGAGGCCGATGATGACGTGCAACGGCGTGCGAATCTCGTGGCTCATGTTGGCGAGAAAGACCGACTTGGCGCGATTGGCCTGGTCCGCCGCCTCTTTCGCCGCAGCCAGCGCGATTTCGGCCTGCTTGCGCTCGCCGATGTCCTGGGTAGTGCCAAAACCGCCGCGCAGCGCGCCGTCTGCGCTCCATTCGAGTTCGGCCTTCTCGCGCACCCATCTGACCTCGCCGCCGACGACGATGCGGTGCTCGAAGTCGTAGGGCGCGCCGCGCAGGGCGGCCTGCCATTTGTCGTCCACGTAGCTGCGATCGTCCGGATGCACGGCGGCGAGAAAGCTCTCGTAAGTCAGCGGTGTTCCCTCTGCGATGCCGAACAGCCGGTGATTTTCCGCCGACCAGGTCAGCTCGTTGCGCCAGACGTCGAGCCGCCAACTGCCGATGCGGCCGACGGCCTGGGCGCGGTCGAGGTCGGCCGTGCGCAGTCTCACCTTCTCCTCCAGTTCCGTGTTGAGCTCCGTCAGCGCGCGCTCCTTGCGCAGGACGTTGTCCAGCATTTCGCGAAACGCCTGCGTCAGGGTCGCGACGTCGCCCCTGCCGGCGTCGGGAAGCGCCACTGCGCGCGCGCCCTTGGAGACTTCGGCGGCGGCGGCGGTAAGCTGCGCCAGCGGCGCAAAGGCACGCCGGATCAGCAGTAGCAGCGCCGCCAGCACCGCGGCCGCCATGAGGCCGCCGACGGCCGCCCCGGTGGCGACCGAACCGAGCAGTTCCGCAGCCAACACCCGGTCCGGCAGCAAATAGGCCACGACCAGAAAGTTCTCGCGCCGCAGCGGGTCGAAGTGCACGCGCCGGGCGAGAAGATGCATTGCCGTGTCGCCGACGCGCGCGGCAAGAAAGCCGCTGCTGACCGGCGCATTGCCGTCGAAAGCCGGCGCGAGCGTCGGCAGGTCGCGATCCATGCGCGCCGCGGGCGCGGCAGCGATCGTCGCCGCGACGGCAGGGCGCACCAGGTAGCGCCCCGTCTGGTCGGCGATGTAGAGCGCCGACTCCGGATAATGCTTGTCGGCCATCGTTTCGAGCAATGCGCCGATGTCCCAGTCGATGACGATGACGCCGAACAACTCGCCGTCCGGCGCCATGATCGGCGTCGCGGCGTGCATGTGCAAGGTCGGATGGCGAACGGGGCCGATGCCTTCGTCCTGCCGGCCGTGGCGGATTTCGGACAGATAGACCTGACCCGGGGACAGGCGCACCGCTGCGCCCCAGTGGTCCTGGTCCTGGCGGCGCTCGAGCGCCGCGTCGGTGACGGCGACGACGCCTTGCGCGCGCCGCTCGACGCGCACCAGTTCGCGCCAGCCGTCCGCCACGCCGATGTAGCGCACTTGCAGGCATTCCGGATTGGCGTTGGCGAAGCCGTGAAATATCTCGCGCAGGCGCTGGCGCCACATTTCGGCAGAGTTGCCGTCGCGACTGTCGAGACCGCCGTTGCGAGCGGCGCGCACGATGCCGGAGATCGGCGGCACTGCGGCCAGAAACAGGGTGTCGCGCCGCAGCTTGTCGGTCGTCTGGCCGATGCGCGTCGCGTGGACGAACAGTTGCTCGGCCAGATCGTTGCTGACCTTGGCGAACAAGCTGTCGCGCTGGTTCCATGCGAACGTAAACAGCAGGATCGCCGCGAACGCCGTCAGGATGGCAAAGGCCGCGATCTGAATGCGGCCCGAAAGCGTGCGAAGAATCCGGGAAATCATCGCCCTGCACCCGAACGCCGCCAACGCGCGCTTGCCAAACTCATGCCCCCACTCAAGATCGAAGCCCCCTGGCGACAGGGACGCTGCGGTCCCGACCCGTGTGTCTCGGCTCTACCGAGGGGGCGGGTGATGCCCTGTCCTGGCAGCCTTTCCCCGCCGCGACGGTGGCGTCCGCGGCAAAGATTGTCGGCGCCATCCTAAATACCGGAACAGGACTGAGGAATACCCCGCTTCCGGTATTCCCGCTACCCTGATTCCGGTAGCCCAGGGCCGGCCGTTGCGGCGTTGCTCCAACCGCAAGCGGCGGCGATGCGGGCGAGTTCGAGCACCGTATCGGCGCCGGTCTTGTGCAGAATGCGCGCCTTGTGAATCTCCACCGTACGATGACTGATGCCCAGGCGCCGCGCGAT
>JACRPB010000131.1 GCA_016214175.1 Rhodocyclales bacterium | reverse complement strand
GACCATCACCGCCGGCGCCGGGCCGAAGACCGGGCTCGTCTGCGCGGCCGTGCCGAGCATCTGCACGGTCACGCGGTGGGTCGCCTCGATTTCCTCCTGGATCGCATTGCGGTGATTGGCGACGAGAAGCCAGGTCAGCGCCGCCAGAAAGCCGAGGTTCAGGCCGGCGACCAAGAGATTGAGTCTGAGGCGAAGGCTCATTGGCCGACGCTACGCGACAGGCGCTGCCGAGAGCGCCGTCCGACGACGAGCGCAGCGAGCAAACTTAGTCCCCCGCCCCGGGGCGGGGGCAGGGGGTGGGGGGCGTCACATGTCTTTGCGCCCGGCGTTCTCATGCGATGTTGCATCATTTGCGGGTGGCTCGGCGACCCTATGCGCCGCTATGAGGCGAGTCGAAAGACGACCGGGACATCGACGGTGACGCTGCGGCTGCCGAAGGCGGCCGGCAGCGGCGGCAAGGGCGTTGCCGCACGCACCATCTCCAGCGCCTGCCGGTCGAGAATTTCATGGCCGCTTGAGCTTAGCACACGCACGTCGAGCAGCCGGCCGTCCGCCGCCAGCTCCAGTTGCAGCAGCGACGTGCCCTGCCATTGGCGCAACTGCGCGACGCGCGGATAGCGCTGGCGCGTCGCCACCGCACCGGCGAGCGCGTGGCCGTAGGCCGTCAGCAGGTCGCGGTCGGGGGCGGCGGGCGCGGCGACGGCCGGCGTCGTCGCGGCGGCAGGTGCTGCTGGCGGCGGGTTTGCGGTAGCGGTCGCAGCGGCGGGCGGGGCCGCCAGGGCGGCGGGCGCGGGAAGCGTGGCGGGAGCGATGAGCGGCAGACGCTGCGCGGCCGGTGCCTCGATCTGCGGCGCGCGCCGGGCCGGCGCAGGCGGCGCCGGCCGCGGGGCGGACGGCGCCGATGCTTGCAGCAGCGGCTGCGGCAGCAGGATTTGCAGCGGCGCGGGCAGGGCGCTGTGCCGGCCCAGGCCGGGCAGCCAGGCGAGGGCGACGGCGTGGACCAGCAGCGAAGCGGCGATTGCCGTGCCGGAGCGGCGGTCGACGGTATCCATGGGCCAGTTCGATGGACGTGATGGAGCGGGAGGCTAGCAGCATCCGCGGCCGTTCCTGCCGCGGCTGCGGCCGAATCATGAAAATCATGACCCGGCGCCGGCGCGGCGCGAAAGCCATGGCCTCGTCCTTGCTTTGGGAAGCGGCCATGAAATCCACACGCATGCTGGCGGCGCTGCTGCTGGGCTGGCTCGCTTGCGCCGCCGCGGCCGGCGAACTGAAGCGCGACGACATCGAGCGCCGCTTCGGCAGCCCGCTGCGCGTCGGCGACAAGCTGCGCGACATCCCGGCCTGGCCGCTGACGAGCGAGCTTGCGCCCGACGGCGGGCCGGTCGGCTACGTCTTCGAGTCGATCGATCTGGCGCCTATCCCCGGCTTCGAAGGCACGCCGATGAATCTGCTGGTGGCCATCGACGGCGAGGGCCGCTTCCTCGACGTCGAAGTCTTGCGCCAGCACGAGCCGGTGTTTCTCGGCGGCCTCGGCCCGGCGCCCCTGCACGAATTCGTCACGCAGTATCGGGGCAAGAGCCTGCGCCAGGACATCGCCGTCGCCAGCGGCTACGGCAGCGCCCGCGCCGCGGGCGGGACGCGCGCGATGCTCGACGGCGTCAGCAAGGCGACGGCCTCGGTGCGCATCGCCAACCAGACGGTGCTCGCCGCCGCGCTGGCGGTGGCGCGAGCCCGGCTCGGTTTCGCCGCGCCGGGCAGCGGCCTGCCGGCGGCCGTGCCGAAGCGCCTGGCGTTCGAGCGGCTCGACTTCGACGCCCTGGTCGAGCGCGGTTACGTGCAGCGGCTGACGCTCGGCAATGCCGAGGTCGAACGCCTGTTCGCGGGCAGCGACGCCGCCGGCAGCGATGCCGAGGCGCTGCGGCAGCCCGACGCGCTTTTCGTCGAAGTCCTGGTGGCCTATCTCAACGCGCCCAACGTCGGCCGCAATCTGCTCGGCGATGCGGCGTGGGCCGAACTGCAAGCCTATCTGCAAGACGAGCGTCCGGCCTTCTGGATCGCGACGCGCGGTCGCCAACCCCTCGTCGATGCCGCCTTCGTGCCGGGAACGCCGCCGCCGCTGCTGGCGCTGGCGCAGCGCGGGCTGCCGCTCGAACTGCGCGACGCCAATCGCGATTACGCGCGCGTGGCGGGCGTCGCCGGCCTCAACGCGGCCCTGATCCTGACCGTGCCCGCGCATGCCGGGCTCGATCCGGGGCAACCGATGGAATTCCGCCTCACGCTCAGCCGCGCCCGCGGCGAGATTCTTCCCGTCGTCACGCAAAGGCAGGCGGTCCTGGATTTTCGCCCGCCCGCCGCCTTGTTCGACTACCCGCCGCGGCCGCGGCCCGAATGGCTGCTGGCCTGGCAGGCGCGCCTGCCCGATCTCGCCGCCATCGGCGCCGCGCTGGTGCTGCTGACCCTGGTGCTGTTGCGGCCACGCGCCCTCGCGGCGCGGCCGCGCCGCCTGCTGCTGTTCCGCTGCGGCTTCCTGGCCTTTACGCTCGTCTTCATCGGCTGGTATGCCCAGGGCCAGCTTTCCGTGGTCCAGATCACCGGGGCGCTCAAGGCGACGCTGGCCGGCACGGGACTCCACAGCTTCCTCTACGATCCGGTGTCGCTGCTGCTGATCGCCTATACGGCGGCGACGCTCGCGTTCTGGGGGCGCGCCACCTTCTGCGGCTGGCTCTGTCCTTTCGGCGCCCTGCAAGAGTTCGTCGGGCTGCTGGCGCGCGCGCTGCGCCTGCCGCAACGGCGGCTTTCGCCGCCCCTGGCGCGCCTGCTCGCGCGCGGGCGTTTCGCGCTCCTGGCGCTGCTGGTCGCGGCGGCCGCCCTGGCGCCGGCGCTGGCGGAAAATCTGGTGGAGATCGAACCCTTCAAAACCGCGATCACCCTCGGTTTCCGGCGCGAACTGCCGTTCCTGCTTTGGACTGGCGGCCTGCTGCTGGCGGGCGCCTTCGTGTACAAGTTCTACTGCCGTTTCGTCTGTCCGCTGGCCGCGGCGCTCATCATCGGCGGCAGGCTGCGCCGCCGCCGCTGGCTGGCGCGCTTCGACGCCTGCGGCCAGCCGTGCCAGCGCTGCCGCCGCGCCTGCCGCTACGACGCCATCGCCGTGTGCGGCGACGTCGATTACGACGCGTGCGTGCAGTGCCTCGATTGCGTCGGCATCTACCACGATGCGGCGCGCTGCGGCCCGCGGCGGGCGGGGCGAAAGGCGGCGTCGGGGCAAGGAACTTCGGTATAATTTGGCCGGTCGGATGAGGACGGCATGGTCCGTCCGGCCGCTCCACTTCCCAATCACCGCCCATAACCCGAAAACCCTCATCCGCCGTCATGCGCATCCTGCTTAGCAACGACGATGGATACTTCGCCCCCGGTATCGAGATACTCGATCGGGCGCTGTCCGGGCTGGGCGAAATCGTGGTCGTCGCTCCCGAAAGCGACCGCAGCGGCGCCAGCAACTCGCTGACGCTCGACCGGCCGCTGCACCTGCGCCGCGCCGCCAACGGCTACAACTACGTCAATGGCACGCCGACCGACTGCGTCCATCTGGCCGTCACCGGCATGCTCGAATACGTGCCCGACATGGTGGTTTCCGGTATCAACCTCGGCGCCAACATGGGCGACGACACGCTGTATTCGGGCACGGTGGCCGCGGCCACCGAGGGTTACCTGCTCGACATTCCCTCGATCGCCGTGTCGCTGGCGAGCAAGCGTGGCGAGCATTTCGCCACCGCCGGCCGCGTCGCGCGCGAACTGGTCGAACGCTACCTGCGCGAGGAGTTCGGCGCGCCCTTGCTGCTCAACGTCAACGTGCCCGACCTGCCTTACGCCGAGTTGCGCGGCTACCAGGTGACGCGCCTCGGGCGTCGCCACAAGGCCGAAGGCGTGGTCAAGCAGATCACGCCGCGCAACGAGACCGTTTATTGGGTCGGCGCCGCCGGCCCCGCCGCCGATGCCGGCGAAGGCACGGATTTCCACGCCGTCGCCAACGGCTACGTCTCGGTGACGCCCTTGCAGATCGATCTCACTCACACCGGCCAGTTGGGTCGCCTGCAGGATTGGCTGGCGTCATGACTTTTTCGCTCAGCGGCATCGGCATGACCTCGCAGCGCACGCGCACGCGCATGATCGAGCGCCTGCGCGAACAGGGCATCCGCGACGAGCGCGTGCTGACGGCGATGGCCGCCGTGCCGCGCCACATTTTCGTCGGCGAGGCCCTCGCGCATCGCGCCTACGAAGACACGGCGCTGCCGCTGATTCTCGGCCAGACCATTTCCCAGCCCTACGTCGTCGCGCGCATGACCGAGCTGCTGCTGGCCGGCCGCGAAAGTCTCGGCAAGACGCTGGAAATCGGCAGCGGCTGCGGCTACCAGGCGGCGGTGCTGGCGATGCTGACCAAGCAGGCGTATTCGGTCGAGCGTCTGGCGCCGCTGTTGGCGCAGGCGCGCGACAACCTGCGCCAGTTGCGCCTGAGCCACGTCCGTCTCAAGCACGCCGACGGCATGCTGGGGCTGCCGGAGGCGGCGCCGTTTGATACCATTCTCGTCGCGGCGGCCGCGGCCGGCGCACCGAAGGCGCTGCTGGATCAACTGGCGCCGGGGGGGCGCCTGATGATTCCGCTTGGCGGCATGGATCAGGTGCTATGCCTCTACGAGCGTACGCCGCAGGGCATCGTCGAAACTGCGCCAGCAACGTGCCGGCGCCCGTGGTCGAACGCGGCGAGCCGGCCGCCGAGCCGGCGCCTATCGTCAAGCCGTCGATTGCCGTGCCGGTGACCGGCGAGGTCCAGGTTCAAGGTTTTTACACCGTGAGGAAGGGCGACACGCTCTACAGCATCGCCCTCGAACACGGCCAGGACTACAAGGAAGTCGCCGCCTGGAACCGGCTGGAGAACGCAAACCGCATCCAGGTCGGCCAGCAATTGCGCGTGACGCCGCCGGAAGAGGAAACGCCGGTCGCGGTGGTGAAGCCCGTCGTCAGTTCGGCGCCGGTGGAAGCGAAGGCGACGGGCATCAATACCGACGCCTTCAAGCGCGAACCGAAGGGCGGCAAGGAGCCGTATTCCGAAGAGGCGCTGGCGCGCCTGCGCAAGGCGGAAGGCGCGCAGGCGCCGACAGAAAAAAGCGTCGACAAGGCGCCGGAGAAACCCGTCGAGATGCCGCCGGAAAAGCCCGCGGCGGCGCCGCCGCCGCCCGGCGACGAGGCCATCGACTGGGCCTGGCCGATGCCCGGCAAGGTCGTCCTGCCCTATACCGGCGGGGGCGCCGGCAAGGAAATCAACCGCGGCATCGACATCGCCGGCAAGTCGGGAGAACCCGTGCTGGCGGCCGCGAACGGCATCATCACCTATGTCGGCAGCGGCATTCCCGGCTACGGCAACTTTGCCATCGTGCGGCACAACACGAGCTACCTGTCGGTCTATGCCAACAACAGCCGCGTCCTGGTCAAGGAGCATCAGACCGTGAACAAGGGCCAAAAGATCGCCGAGATCGGCAGCGCGGACGCCGATCAGGCCAAGCTGCATTTCGAGATCCGCCACTTGGGCAAGCCGGTGGATCCGCTCAAGTTCCTGCCCGCGCGCTAGCGGCGCCAGCGTTCTGCCGTGACCGACGAAGACTTTCCCGACGGCTACGAAGCGCTCGAACTCGCCGAGAGCGGCGACGGCGGCGAAGTCGAATTCCTCGATGACGTCACCCAGCTTTACCTGAACGAGATCGGCGCCACGGCCCTGCTGCGTCCGGACGAGGAACTGCGCCTCGCGCGCAGCATGCGCGACGGCGATTTCGCTGCGCGCCAGCGCATGATCGAGGCCAATCTGCGGCTGGTGGTCAGCATCGCCAAGCATTACCAGCACCGCGGCATTCCCTTCGACGACCTGATCGAGGAAGGCAATCTCGGCCTCATCCACGCCCTGGAGAAATACGATCCCGAGCGCGGCTTCCGCTTTTCGACCTACGCCACCTGGTGGATCCGCCAGAACATCGAGCGCGCCATCATGAACCAGTCGCGCACCATCCGGCTGCCGGTGCATGTGGTCAAGGAATTGAACCTGATCCTGCGCGCGCTGCGCAAGTTCGCGGCGGAAGGCGACGAGGATCCGCACGCCGATATCGTCGCCGTCGCCGGCCTGCTCGACAAGCCGGTGGCGGAAGTGCGGCAGTTGCTGAAGTTCAACGAGCGCACGGCCTCGCTCGACGCGCCGCTCGACATCGATCCCGATCTCTCGATCGCCGACGCGATCGCCGACGAGCAGTCGGTCGATCCGGAGCACCAGATCGAGCAGATCGAAATCGAGCATCACGTCGCCGGCTGGGTGTCCCAGCTCAGCGACAAGCAGCGTTACGTCATCGAGCGCCGCTACGGCCTCAATGGTTTCGAGGTCAGCACGCTGGAAAAGCTGGCGGCGGAACTCGGCGTCACGCGCGAGCGCATCCGCCAGATCCAGATCGAAGCGCTGGCCCAGTTGCGCCGGCGCATGACGCGCGACGGCGTTGGCCGCGACGCCGTACTCTGACGCGCGCTATTTGAGGCTCGCCTCTTCGACCAGCACCTTGTAGACGTAGCCGGCGCCGAAGTCCTTGTCGGTGCGCACCACGCCCTTGACGAGGACGACGTCGCCGATCTTGGCCACGTCCTGGGTGGTGACGAGCACGTCGTTCGTGCCGTCGGCGGCGGAACCCGTGCCGTCGCGCAGATGTACCCAGTTCTTGCCCATGATCTCGGCGGAGAATTTCACCACCTTGCCGCGCACGAGGACGGCCTTGTCCTTGAGTTCGGCGCCCTTGCCGACGATTTCGGCGACGGTGCGCGCGTCCGGGCCGCTGGCTTTGTCCACCTTGACGTCGCCGATGTCGACCGCCTTGCCCGCGCCGCCGTGCGGCGCCGCCATGGCGCCGGCCGCGGCCTGCGTTCCGGCCAGGTTGCCGAAGACGATTTGCGGAAAGGTCTTCTTGAGCGCCTTGCTCTCGAAGTTGTTCATGACCATCGCGTTCTCGATCGCGACATTGGCGCCCTTCTTCAGCGGTGCCTTGTCGACCGCGGCCCAGATTTCGCCGTCCTTGGTCTTGAGGCGCAGATAGGTGTAGCTGTCGACGTTCCTGACTTCGAGCACCTTGCCCTTGAGGATTCCGTCCTGGGCGGGCGCCGCGGGGGCGGCGGCCCAAGCGATGCCGACGCCAAGCATGGCGACGATGGCGAGAATTTTTTTCATGCCTAAGCTTTCTGTGTGGGGGAGCGGCAACTATAGCGGGAATGCGCGCCGTCGTGGTGGCCGCTGGTCGTCGCGCAGCGCCGTCCCATAAGGGAATTCTTTGATGCCAAAGGAATTTAATGGTGTCGGCGGAGCGGAACTGATAACATCCGCGAGCATTTTCAAAATGCGGCCGGTCCTCGAAAACGCCCGGCCGCGACAAGGCCGGGAAAGGGGAATTCCATGACGCAGCAGTTTCGGATCTTCGCCGTCGAAGACGATGCGATGATGAGAGCGTTGCTGGACGACATCCTGTCGGGGGATCACGTCGTCGAGGCGTTTTCCTCCGCTGAGGCCTGCTTGCAGCGCCTGAACGCGCAAACGCCCGATCTGTTCCTGGTGGACGTCGGGCTGCCCGGCATCGACGGCTATGCGCTGTGCCGCCGCATCAAGGACAACCCCGACTGGGCGGCGATCCCCGTTACCTTCATTTCCGGCTACGACACGATCGAGGCCAAGCTCAAGGGCTACGCCGCCGGCGGCGAAGACTTCATCGTCAAGCCGATCGAGATGGACGAACTGCTGCGCAAGGTGCAGATCGCGCGCCGCATCGCCGGCGATCAGATCCGCTTGCGCGAGCATGCCCGCTATGCCGAGCATACCGCCATGTCGGCGATGACCAGCATGGGCCAGCTCGGCCTCGTCATCGAATTCCTGCGCAAGACCTTCGCGTGCAGCACCGGTTCCGAACTGGCGGCGACCATCGTCGGCGTGCTGGGTCAATATGGCGTGAACGGCGCCGTCCAGGTCCGCCTCGGCGACGAGACCCACAGCTACAGC
>JACRPB010000161.1 GCA_016214175.1 Rhodocyclales bacterium | reverse complement strand
ATCGTCGAGCGCGTCAAGTTCTCCGCGGTGCTGATCTTCTCGGTGCTGTGGTTCACGCTCAGCTACGTGCCGATCGCCCATATGGTCTGGTACTGGATGGGCCCCGACGCCTACACCGGTCCGGAAGTCGTCGACGCCATGACGGCCAAGGCCGGTCTCATCTGGCAGATGGGCGCTCTCGACTTCGCCGGCGGCACGGTGGTGCACATCAATGCCGGCGTTGCCGGCCTGGTGGGCGCCTTCATGCTCGGCAAGCGCCTCGGCTACGGCCGCGAAGCCTTCACTCCGCATAGCCTGACCATGACCATGATTGGCGCCTCGCTGCTGTGGTTCGGCTGGTTCGGCTTCAACGCCGGCTCCGCGCTCGAAGCCAACGGCTTCGCCGCTCTCGCCTTCATGAACACCTTCCTCGCCACCGCCTGCGCGGTACTGACCTGGACGCTCGGCGAGTGGGTCTTCAAGGGCAAGCCCTCGATGCTGGGTGCCGCTTCCGGCGCCGTCGCCGGCCTCGTCGCGATCACCCCGGCTGCCGGCAACGTCGGCATCCCCGGCGCCTTCGCCATCGGCGCCATCGCCGGCCTGGTCTGCCTGTGGGGCGTCAATGGCCTGAAGAAGATGCTCGGTGCGGACGACGCGCTCGACGTCTTCGGCGTGCATGCCGTCGGCGGCATCTTCGGCGCCCTGGCGACCGGCATCTTCAACTCGCCGGATCTCGGCGGCCCCGGCTTCGTTACCGACTGGGTCACGGCCAAGACCGGCTTCTCCAGCATCGCCGAACAGTTCATCGTTCAGGCCAAGGCCGTCGGCATCTCGGTCGTCTGGACCGCCGTCACGGCCTTCGTCTCCTTCAAGATCGCGGACCTGCTGGTCGGCCTGCGCGTGACGGAAGACGAGGAACGCGAAGGTCTCGACATCGCTTCCCACGGCGAATCGGCCTACCACTACTAGGCCTTGCGCCGAGCTCCCGCCCGCCGCGGCGGGAGCGGCAAGACGGTTTCCCTCCATGTGGTCTTCACGGGCGTTCTACGGAACGCCCGATTTTTTTCTACAATGCGGTTCCGACCACGCTAAGAGGAGGGAATTCATGGACCGCAGGGAAATGCTCGCCGCTGCCGGCAGCCTGGCCGTCGCCGCCGTCTCGGCGTCGGCGCTCGCCGCAGAACACGACCACCATCACCACACCGGCCATCCGCATCAGGGGCTGATCGAATCCGCGGCCCATTGCCTGATGGCGGGCCAGGCCTGTCAGGCGCATTGCCTTGAACTGCTCGGCCAGGGCGACAAGGAGATGGCGGCCTGCGCCGCCAGCGTCAACGAACTGCTGGCCACCTGCCACGCGCTGCAGCAGCTCGCCTCGCAGAAATCGAAGCATCTCGGCAAGATGGCCAAGGTCGCCCTCGACGTCTGCAAGCAATGCGAAGAGCAATGCCGCAAGCACGAAAAGAAACACCAGACCTGCCGCGACTGCGCAGAAGCCTGCGCCGCCTGCGCCAAGGAGTGCCAGAAGTTCGCCGCCTGAGCATCCGCAGCATTGGCAGGCGCGCGGACGCTCCGCGCGCCTGACGCTTGCCGCTTCGCATGCCCCTGAACCTCGCCAACTGGATTTTCCCGCTCGCGCGCCGGCTGCTGTACGCCTTTGTGCGGACGCGCGTCTTCCCCCAGGACATCGCTGAACTCCAACTCGACCCGAGCCGTCCGGTCTGCTACGTGCTCCAGCACCGCCGCTACACCAACCTGCTGGTGCTGGCGTCCGAAACGCGGCGGCTGGGCCTGCATCCGGCGCGCGCTCCGCTCGCCGTCGGCAGTCTGCGCGAGAATCGCTCCTTCTTCTTCCTGACGCGTCCGCAACCGCTTGCCGCCAAGGCCAAGGAGCGTTACGGGCATTCGCCGCTGCTCGGCAGACTGGTGCGCGAAGTCCTCGCCCATCCTGCCGCCGACGTGCAGATCGTTCCGGTCACCATTCTCTGGGGCCAGGCGCCGGCCCAGCAGGACTCGCTGCTGAAGGCCTTGTTCGCCGAAACTTGGCGGCCCTCCGGCCATTTCAAGCAACTGCTCGCCATCCTGCTGCACGGCCGCCACACGCTGGTGCGCTTCGATGCGCCGCTCGCCTTGCGCGACTTGCTGGCGGAGGACATGGGCGAAACCCAGGCCTTGCGCAAGCTGTCGCGCGTGCTGCGCGTCCATTTCCGGCGCCAGCGCGAAATGGCGATCGGACCCGACCTCTCGCACCGCAACACCCAGGTGAGCGCGCTGCTCGCCGCCCCCGCGGTACAGGCCGCCATCACCGCCGCCGCCGAAAGCGTCGCCGCGGGCAGCGTCGCGCTGCGCGCGCGCCGCTATGCGCTGGAGATCGCCTCCGACTATTCCTACGGCGTCGTGCGCGCCTTCGAGCTGTTTCTCAACTGGCTGTGGAACCGGCTCTACGACGGCGTCGAAGTGCGCGGCTTCGAGGCCGTGGCCAGCATCGCCCCCGGCGCCGGCATCGTCTATGTGCCCTGCCACCGCAGCCACATCGACTATCTGCTGCTGTCCTTCATCATCCTGCGGCGCGGCCTGATGCCGCCGCATATCGCCGCCGGCGCCAATCTCGATATTCCTCTGGTCGGTCCGCTGCTGCGGCGCGGCGGCGCCTTCTTCCTGCGCCGCAGCTTCAAGGGCGACCAGCTCTACGCCGCGGTGTTCGACGAATACCTGCACCGCATGCTGACGCGCGGCTTTCCGATCGAGTACTTCATCGAAGGCGGCCGCAGCCGCAGCGGCCGCATGCTGGCCCCGCGCACCGGCCTGCTCGGCATGACCGTCAGGAGCTATCTGCGCAGCCACGAACGGCCGCTCTATTTCGTCCCCGTCTTCATCGGCTACGAGAAACTGATCGAGGGCGAAAGCTTCGTCGGCGAACTGGCGGGCAAGCCGAAGCAGGGCGAGTCGCTGTGGGGACTGCTGTGCTCGGTGCGGCGCCTCAAGGACCAGTTCGGCAAGGTGCGCCTGAGTTTCGGGCGCCCGCTCGCTCTCGGCGCCTATCTCGATGCCGACTGCCCGGGCTGGCGCGAGTCCGGGCCGGAACTGGATGCGGCGCAGTTGCGCCGAACCACGCGCGACGTCGCCGAGGAACTGACGCGGCGCATCAACGCCGCGGCCGTCGTCAATCCGATCAATCTGGCGGCGCTGGCGCTGCTGGCGACACCCAAGCACACCGCCGACGAAGCGACGCTGCTGCGCCTGATCGGCCACTACCAGGCCCTGCTCGAAGTCGCGGCGCCGGGCACGGCGGCAACGAGCGCCGACGCCGTCGTCGCCTATGCCGAGCGCCTCGGCGCCATCACGCGCATCGCCCACCCGCTCGGCGACCTGCTGCGCGCCGACGCCGCGCAAGCGGCGCTGCTCGCCTACTTCCGCAACAACGTGCTGCACCTGTTCGCGCTGCCGGCCCTGCTCGCCTGCCTGCTCTCGCACAATCCGCGCCTGCCGAAGAACCGCATCGAGGCCGCCGTCGCCGGGCTCTACGGCGTGCTGCGTCCCGAGTTGTTCCTACGCTGGTCGCCGCCGGAAATCCCGGCGACGCTGGACGCGATACTCGCCGTACTCCAGGAGCGCGGCCTGCTGATCGACGACGGCAGCATGCTCGCCGCCCCGGCGCCGGGCAGCCAGGAAGCGGCAGAACTGCAACTGCTCGGCGAGACCATGCGGCCGACGCTGGAACGCCATTTCCTCACGCTCGCCCTGCTGCAACGCCACGGCAGCGGCCGCCTGACGCGGCGCGCGCTCGAAGACGCCTGCCACCTGCTGGCGCAGCGCCTGGCCCTGCTCTACGAATTCAACGCGCCGGAGTTTTCCGAGAAGTCGCTGTTCGCCGCCGTCGTCGGCAACATCATCGACGCCGGCCTCATCGTCGAGAACGGCGACGGCCTGCTGCATTTCGACGCCCAGACCGTGGCGCCTGCCGAACATGCCGAACTGCTGCTCGCCGCCGAAGTGCGGCAGGCGATCCGCCGCATCGCCGGCGAAAGCGGCGGCGAGACTACGCCGCCGGCCAGGGGATGACGTAGAACAGCACGGCGAAATAATGCAGCGCCCCGCCGAGCAGCACGAAGCCGTGCCAGATGGCGTGGTTATAGGGCAGGCGCCGCCACTTGTAGAAGGCCACGCCCGCGGTGTAGGCCAGCCCGCCGCCCGCCAGCAGCAGCAGCCCGCCCGCCGCCACGTTCTCCAGCAGCGGCTTCGCCGCGACCACCACCAGCCAGCCCATCGCCAGGTAGAGGCCGACCACCAGGCCGTGCAGCCGGCCGCGCAGCACCAGGCGCAGCACGATGCCGGCCAGCGCCAGGGTCCAGATCGCCGCCAGCAGCGACCAGCCCCAGGGCCCACGCAGATTCACCAGCATGAAGGGCGTATAGGTGCCGGCGATGAGCAGGAAGATCGCCGCATGGTCGAACGTGCGCAGCACCTGCTTGGCGCGTTCGATCTGGATGCTGTGATAAAGCGTCGAGGTCGTGAAGCAGATGATCAGCGCGGCGCCGAAAACCGCGCAGGCCGTGACGTGCCAGGCGTCGCCGTAGCGCGCCGCATAGGCCGTCAGCACCGCCAGCCCGGCGATGGCGAGCACGATGCCGATGCCGTGGGTGACGCTGCTGGCGACTTCCTCGCGCAGGCTGTAGTCCGGCAATGCGGGGTGGCGAGTCATGGCTCCGCTCCGGCGAAATGGGATGTCCGACGCAGTATAGGCAAAGCGGCGGCGGCCGCATGGAGGGCGGGCTCTAACAAATGAAGCGCATATAGATGATGCCGGCCGTGCCCACCGCCAGCATCATCGCCGCCGGCACCGCCACCCGGCGCGGCTCCTTGGGCAGGCGCAGGCGGACGCGGTCGAGCAGGCGCATCATCTCGCCCAGCGCGAGAATCGCCAGCATGCACGCCGTTGATGAACCAGACCACCAGCATGAAGACCACGGCCAGCACCAGGCCCAGGGTGAACCAGCCTTCGGCGCGCCGCAGGCTGTCGCGGAAGTGGCGCAGATCGCTGAGGTACTCGTGCGCCTCGTGCCTCAGCCGTTGCCGCAGCCGCTTGCCGTCCATGCCTAGCGGAACACCACCGTCTTGTTGCCGTGCACGAGCACGCGGTCTTCGAGGTGGTAGCGCAGGCCGCGCGCCAGCACCGTCTTCTCGATGTCCTTGCCGTAGCGCACCATGTCCTCGGGCGAATCGGGGTGGTCGATGCGGATCACGTCCTGCTCGACGATCGGCACCTGGTCGAGGTCGGCGGTGACGTAATGGCAAGTGGCGCCGATCAGCTTGACGCCGCGCAGGTAGGCCTGGTGGTAGGGCTTGGCGCCGACGAAGCTGGGCAGGAAGGAATGGTGGATGTTGAGGATCTGTCCCGGATAGGCGGCGCACAGCGCCGGCGACAGGATTTGCATGTAGCGCGCCAGCACCATGGTGTCGCCACGCACCTCCTCGAACAGGCGCTGCACCTCGGCATAGGCCTGGGCCTTGTTGTCGGGCGTCACCGGCACGTGGTGGAAGGGAATGCCGTGCCACTCGACGAAGCCCTTGAAGGTATCGTGATTGGAAATGACGCAGGGAATCTCGATGTCGAGTTCCTTCGACTGCCAGCGCGCCAGTAGGTCGTAGAGGCAGTGCTCCTGCTTGGACACCAGTACCACGACGCGCTTCTTCACCGCCGAGTCGGCGATGCGCCAGTCCATGCGCAAGGCCTCGGCGACGGGACGGAAGCGCGTGCGGAATTCGGCGAGCATGAAAGGCAGCGAGTCGGCCTTGACCTCGATGCGCATGAAGTAGCGGCCGTCGACGTCGTCGGCATGGAAGCTGGATTCGAGTACCCAGCCCTGGTGCTCGGCGATGAAGCCGGTCACTTGCGCAATGATGCCGACCTGGTCGGGGCAGGACGCGGTCAGGGTATAGAAGCGCTCGCGATGCATCTCAGATGGCCGCAGACGCCGCGTCGATGGCCGCGCGCAGCTCAGCGTAGCTGTTGGTGACCTGGAACTGCGGGAACTCGCGGATCACGTTTTCCGGCGCGTGGAAGAGTATCCCCGCATGCGCCTCGCCGAGCATGGCCGTGTCGTTGTAGGAATCGCCGGCGGCGATGACCTTGAAGTTGAGTTCCTTGAAGCGCTTCACCGATTCCATCTTCTGGTTCGGCATGCGCAGGTGGTAATTGACGAGGAAGCCCGCCGCGTTCGCCTCCAGCTTGTGGCAGAACAGCGTCGGCATGCCCAATTGCGCCATCAGCGGCATCGCGAATTCGTAGAAGGTGTCGGACAGAATGATGACCTGGAAATCGCGGCGCAGGGCGTCGAGGAAGTCCTTGGCGCCGGCCATCGGCCCCATCGCCGCGATCACCTTCTGGATGTCGGGCAGACCCAGCTTGTGCTGTGCCAGCAGCGCCAGGCGCCCCTTCATCAGCTTGTCGTAGTCGGGCTCGTCGCGCGTGGTGCGACGCAGTTCGGGAATGCCGGTGCGTTCGGCGAATTCGATCCAGATTTCCGGGACGAGAACGCCCTCGAGGTCGAGGCAGACAAGTTGCACGGCAGACTCCCTGAAGCGAAAGCCGCGATTTTACTCGACGCTCAGACCTTCCAGGATTTCGTGCACTTCCAGCCAGCGACTTTCCGCATGGTCGATCGCGGCCGCGAGTTCGGCCTGCTGCTTGTGCAAGGCTTCGAGCGCGGCGCGGTCGGGCGACGTATAGATGGCGGGGTCGGCGAGCCTTTCGTCGATCGCAGCCTTTTCCTCCTGCCAAGCAGCCAGTCGCTTTTCCAGCTTCTCCGCTTCCTTGAGCAGCGGCCGGCGCGCCGCCAGCGCGGCCTGGCGCTCGGCCGCCGCCTGGGCGCGCGACTCGCGCCGCGCCGCCTTGTCGGCATCGGGTGCGCGGGCGGCCGCGCGCTGCGCCGCGAGCCAGGCCGCGTAATCGTCGAGATCGCCGTCGAAGGGCTGCACGCGACCGTCGGCGACCAGCCACAACTCGTCGCAAGTGGTGCGCAGCAGATGGCGGTCGTGGGAGACCAGCACCACGCCGGCCTCGGTCTCCTGCAAGGCGAGCGTCAGCGCTTCGCGCATTTCGAGATCGAGGTGGTTGGTCGGCTCGTCGAGCAGCAGCAGATTGGGCCGGCGCCGGATCAGCAGCGCCAGCACCAGGCGCGCCTTCTCGCCGCCGGAAAAGCGCCCGCAAGCCGCGCTCACCATGTCGCCGCGGAAATCGAAACCGCCGAGGTAGTCGCGCAGCTCCTGCTCGCGCGTGCCCGGCTCCTGGCGCACCAGGTGCTGCAGCGGCGACTCGTCGGGCCGCAGCAGTTCCACCTGATGCTGGGCGAAATAACCGATGGCGAGATGCCGCCCTTCGCTGCGGCTGCCGGCCATGGCCGCGATCTCGCCGACCAGCAGCTTCACCAGCGTCGACTTGCCGGCACCGTTGCGGCCAAGCAGGCCCAGGCGCGCGCCCGGCCGCAGCGTCAGCGCGATGCGTTCGAGGACGGCGCGGCCGTCGTAACCGGCCGCGGCATGTTCGAGCGACAGCAGCGGATCGGAGAAGCCCGCCGGCTCCATGAAGCGGAAAGTGAATTGGGTATCGACGTGGGCGGCGGCGATCTCCTCCATGCGGTCGAGCGCCTTGAGGCGGCTTTGCGCCTGGCGCGCCTTGGTCGCCTTGGCGCGGAAGCGCTCGACGAACTTTTCGAGGTGCGCGATCTCGCGCTGCTGCTTCTCGTGCATCGACTGCTGCGCCGCCAGGCGCTCGGCACGCGTGCGCTCGAAGGCCGAGTAGTTGCCGCTGTAGAGCGTCATGCGCCGGTTCTCGACGTGCAGCGTCTGGCCGACCACGGCATC
>JACRPB010000160.1 GCA_016214175.1 Rhodocyclales bacterium | reverse complement strand
TGCGCTCGACTTCGAGCCATTCGCCGTCGGGCGTCACCATGCGCCAGGACGCCAGGTTGTCGAGCGCCGTGCCCCAGAGCACGGCCTTCTTGCCGCCGGCGTTCATGGCGATGTTGCCGCCGATGCAGGAGGCGTCGGCCGAGGTCGGGTCGCAGGCGAAGACGAGGTCGGCCTCTTCGGCGCGCTCCATGACGCGGCGCGTGACGACGCCGGCGCCGGTGCGTATCGTCGCGTAGCTGCGGGTGACGCCGGGCAGGGTCTTCTCTTCGACCGCGCCCATGGCGATGAGCTTCTCGGTGTTGATGACCACGGCGTTCGGCGTCAGCGGCACGGCGCCGCCGGTATAGCCGGTGCCGCCGCCGCGCGGGATGATGGTGAGCCCGAGCTCGATGCAGCCGCGCACCAGCGGCGCGACTTCCTCCTCGGTGTCCGGCACGAGGACGACGAACGGGTATTCGACGCGCCAGTCGGTGGCGTCGGTGACGTGGGCGACGCGCGAGAGGCCGTCGAAGCGGATGTTGTCGCGGCGCGTGTGGCGCGCCAGTTCGCGCAGCACGCGACCGCGCAGGGCGGCGGTCGCGGCGAACCAGCGCTCGAAGGCGACGACGGCGTTCTGCGCCGCCGCCAGGAGTTGCGCCACCGCTGCGTTGCCGCCGCGGCGCTTGTCGATTTCATGCAGGCGGTGGCGCAATGCGCCGATCAGGGCGTCGCGGCGCGCCGGGTTGGCGAGCAGGTCGTCTTCGAGATAGGGATTGCGCCGCAGCACCCAGATGTCGCCCAGCACCTCGTAGAGCATGCGCGCCGAGCGGCCGGTGACGCGCTGGCTGCGCAGCGTGTCGAGCACCGCCCACATGTCGGCCCCGAGCAGACGAATGACGATCTCGCGGTCGGAGAACGAGGTGTAGTTGTAGGGGATCTCGCGCAGGCGGGCGGGCATGGACGGGGAAGGGGAAGCGAGCTGGGTCGCCATTTTAGGCTATTGCGCTGCAGCACGCAGCGGCTACAGGCGTTCGACCTGCTCGCGGATCTTGTCGGGTTCTTCGAGCCGCAGGATGCGGCTGACCTTGAGCGCCAACTGCTCGGCGTCGGCCATCACCACTTGATGCTTCACTTCCAGCAGTTGCGAGGGATGCATCGAAAACTGGCGCAAGCCCATGCCGATCAGCAGGCGCGTCATCAGCGGATCGCCGGCCATTTCGCCGCAGACGGCGACGGCCGTTTCGGCGCGATTGGCGGCCTGGATGGTCTGCGACACCAGGCGCAGCACCGCCGGATGCAGCGGATCGTAGAGATGGGCGACCGCTTCGTCGGTGCGGTCGATGGCGAGCGTGTATTGGATCAGGTCGTTGGTACCGATGGAAAGGAAATGCAGGCGCTTGAGAAAGGGCGTCAGCGCCAGCGCGGCGGCGGGAATCTCGATCATGCCGCCGACTTCGATGTTCTCGTCGAACTTGACCTTCTCGGCGCGCAACTGCTCCTTGGCGAGCCAGACCATCATCAGCGTCTGCTCGATTTCCTTGACGTGCGCCAGCATCGGCACCAGCAGGCGCACCTTGCCGTAGTGCGAGGCGCGCAGAATGGCGCGCAACTGGGTGATGAAAATCTGCGGCTCAGCCAGGCAGTAGCGGATGGCGCGCAAGCCCAGCGCCGGATTCGGCGCCTGGCGTTCGGTGCCGCGCAAGGCCTGCGAAGTCTTGTCGGCGCCGATGTCGAGCGAGCGGATGGTGACCGGCCTGCCTGCCATCGCCTTGGCCACGGCGCGATAGGCTTCGAACTGCTCGTTTTCGCTCGGCAGCGTCTCGCGATTCATGAACAGGTACTCGGTGCGGTAGAGGCCGATGCCGGCGGCATCGACGTTCTTGACCTGCACCAGGTCCTGCGGCAGCTCGATGTTGGCTTGCAGTGAAATCTCGACGCCGTCGAGCGTGACCGCGCGCGCCGTCTTCAGGCGCTTGAGCTTGGAGCGTTCGAGCTCCAGTTCGCTCTTGCGCAGCCGGTATTCCTCAAGGACGCGCGCATCGGGTTCGACGATCAGCACGCCGCGCGTACCGTCGACGATCAGCATGTCGTCTTCGTGCACCAGCGGCCGCGCGTGGTGCAGGCCGACGACGGCGGGGATGGCCAGGCTGCGCGCGACGATGGCGGTGTGCGACGTGGCGCCGCCGAGATCGGTGACGAAGCCGCCGATTTCGAGGTTCTTGAACTGGATGGTGTCGGCCGGCGACAGATCGTGGGCGACGACGATCAGCAGCTCGCCGTCGGGACGGCCGCGGCGCGTCAGCTTGCGCTGCTTGCCGAGCAGGGCCTTGAGCACGCGCTCGACGACCTGGACGACGTCGTGCTTGCGCTCGCGCAGGTAGCTGTCCTCGATCTCGTCGAACTGGGCGACGAGTTCCTCCATCTGCTGCACCAGCGCCCACTCGGCGTTGCAGCGGCGCGTGCGGATCAGGTCCTTCGGCAGTTCGCACAAGAGCGGGTCGTCGAGGATCAGCGAGTGGATGTCGACGAAGGCCGACAGCTCCGAGGGCGAACCGGGGACGACCGATTCCTTGCGCAGCGAGCCGAGGTCGGTCTTGACCACGGCGAAGGCGGCTTCGAAACGCTCGATTTCGCGCGGGATGTCGCGCTCGCGCAACTGGTAGTGCGCCACTTCCAGCGTGGCGTGGGAGACCAGGTGCGCACGGCCGATGGCGATGCCGGAGGAGACCGCCAGGCCGTGCAGCGAGAATGTCATGCCGCGGTCACTCCTTTTAGCTCCGGCATAACGCCCGCTGGCGCGGGCATTAGCCTACGCTGAGAAGTCGTTGTCACTCCTTCTCCCCGAAGCGGTTTTCGATCAGCGCCTGCAAGGCGGCCAGCGCGTCGTCGGCGCGCTCGCCTTCGCAATCGAGGGTGAGGCGGGCGCCCTTGCCGGCGGCCAGCATCATCACGCCCATGATGCTTTTGGCGTTGATGCGGCGGCCGTTGCGTTCCATCCAGACTTCGCAGGGATAAGACCCCGCCAATTGCGTCAGCTTGGCCGAGGCGCGCGCATGCAGCCCCAGTTTGTTCACGATTTCGACTTCGGCTTTCGGCATGGCGGTGGTTTCCGGCTCCTAACGGTTGAGCATGTTGAGCACGCCGTCGCGGCCGCCCGCGATGGCGCGGGTCACCAGGGTGCTCATGTCCTTGTCGCGGTAGGTCAGCGCCCGCAGCAGCATCGGCAGGTTCACGCCCGCCACGCCTTCGATGCGGCCCGGTTCGAGAAGTTTCAGGGCGATGTTCGCGGGCGTGGCGCCGAAGACGTCGGTCAGTACCAGTACGCCTTCGCCGCTATCGACGATGCCGAGCAACTGGCGCGCTAGCGGCATGATGTCGAGCGGATCGTCCTGCAGGGAAACGCCGAGCTGGGCGATTTGCGGCGGCCGCTGGTTCAGCACATGGCATGCGCACTGGATCAGGGATTCGCCGTAAGTGGTGTGGGTGACGAGGAACAGGCCGATCATCATGGGACTTTCGCGAGCGCTCGATTCTACCGGAATGCGAGCCAGGCCACCCAGAGCAGGGCGGCGGCCAGAAAGGCGGCGCCGAGGCGCGCGGCCCAGCGCGCATCGCTGGCCTGCTGCCGGTTTTCGGCGTCGACGAGTTGCCGCAGTCTGCGCAGTGCGGCGATAGCGGCGCTGCGGCGTGCGGCCTTGTCTTCGTCTTCGCTCATGAGCCCGCCGCCATGGTCAGGCGCGGCCGCAATGCGTCGGTGACTTCGATCTTGCCCGCGGCGTCGATGCGCAAGACCTGGGTCAGGCCAAGGCGCTGCGCCATGGCGCGCCAGTCGGCGCCGGCGATGAAAATCGGCTTGCTCGCCCAGTCCGACCACATGCCGGCCTGCGGGCGCGGCGGAATCAGCACCGTCACCGCCTGGGTGCCGGCGGCGGGGGCACCGCTGCGCGGATCGATCAGGTGGCAATAGCGTTTCCCGTCGAGCTCGAAGTAGCGCTGGTAGTCGCCCGAGGTGCCGATGGCCTCGCCGTCCTTCAAGTCCAGGGTCGCCAGCGGCGTCGTCGCGCGCGGGTGCTGGATGCCGACGCGCCAGGGCGTGCCGCCTTTCGAGCCGAGCGCCATGACGTTGCCGCCGATATTGACCAGCGCGTTGCTGATGTCGTGGCGCCAGAGAACGTCGATGGCGCGGTCGAGGGCGACACCCTTGAGATAGCCGCCGAAGTCCAGTGCGACGGCCGGATTGCGACTGGAGATCGTGTTGCCGGCAATCGTCAGGTCGGCGATCGAGGGCTTGGCCTTGAGCTGCGCCGCGAGCTCCGCCGCGGCGGGCAGCCGCGCCTGGAAACTGTCGTCGTGAAAACCCCAGAGCTTCACCAGGGTGCCGATGCCCGGGTCGAACAAGTGCTTGCCCTGGGCCGCGAGCGTCTGCGCTTCGCGCGCGAACTGCGCCAGTTCCGGCGCGACTTCGCGGCTCTTGCCGGCGGCGATGGCCTCGTTCAAGGCCGTCAGTTCCGAGGGCTGCCAGGCATGGTAAGTGCGGTGCAGGCGGTCGAATTCGCGCAGCACTTCGGCCACCGCCGCGCGCGCCTTGGCCTCCGGTTCGCCCCACACCAGCACTTCGACGCGGGTGCCGAAGACGTAGGATTCCTGGGCGTGGATCTTGGGCGCCGGCTGGCAGGCGGCCAGCAGCAGCGCGCCGACGATCAGGAGCCAGCGCATGCCGTCTCCAGGGCCTCGACGAACCGCCCGGCGACGTCGTAGCCGGTCTGCTGAGCAATCTCGACGAAACAGGTGGGACTGGTGACGTTGATCTCGGTCAGGCAGTCGCCGATGACGTCGATGCCGACCAGCAGCAATCCGCGCGACCAGAGCACGGGGCCGAGCGTGGCCGCGATTTCGCGGTCGCGCGCCGACAATGGCTGGGCGTGGCCCGTGCCGCCGGCGGCGAGATTGCCGCGACTGTCGCCCGGCTTCGGAATGCGCGCCAGGGCGTAGGGTACCGGCTCGCCGGCGACGAGCAGGATGCGCTTGTCGCCCTGCGCGATCGCCGGCAGGTAGCGTTGCGCCATGATGCTGCGCGCGCCTTCGGCCGTGAGGGTTTCGACGATGACGTTGCGGTTCGGGTCGTCGTGGCGAACGCGGAAAACCGAACTGCCGCCCATGCCGTCGAGCGGTTTCAGCACGCAGTCGCCGACTTCGTCGATGAAGGCCTGGAGGTCGCCGGCGGCGCGCGCGATCAGCGTCGTCGTCGTCAGTTGCGGGAACTCGGCAATGGCCACTTTTTCCGAATGGTCGCGGATGGCGCGCGGCCGGTTGAAGACGCGCGCGCCTTCGGCCTCGGCCCGTTCCAGCAGCCAGGTGGCGGTGATGTACTCGACGTCGAAGGGCGGGTCCTGCCGCATCAGCACGGCGTCGAAGTCGGCGAGCCGCGCCACGCGCGCCTCGCCCGCCGCGTACCAGGGTGCGTCGCCCGCGAGCGGCGTCACGCGCAAGGCGCGACCCGTGGTGATGCCTTCGCGCCAGGCCAGCGTTTCGCGCTGGATGGTCCAGCACTCGTGGCCGCGCCGTGCCGCCGCGCGCATCATGGCGACGCTGCTGTCCTTGTAGGCCTTGAGGTGGTCGAGCGGGTCGACGATGAAGGCGAACTGCATCCGGCTAGAGACTCTCGGGCGGTGCGTTGCTCTCCAGTTCCAGCGCCGCCGCCAGCAGCGCCAGCCGGCCGACGACGCCATAGGCATAAAAACGGTTCGGCGCGGCGTCCGGATACAGGCAGCAGTCGGGCAGCGAACAGCCGGTCTCGAAAGCCAGCGGCTCGAAGCGCATGCCCGGCGCGTTGAGATTCTCGTCCACGCCGCGCTGGGTATTGACGCGATAGAAGCCGCCGACGACGTAGCGGTCGATCATGTAGACCACGGGTTCGGCGGGGCCGGCGTCGACGACTTCCACGGTCGGCACGCCTTCCTGGATCATGACCTCGGTGACTTGCAGGCCTTCCTTGACCACTGCCATCTTGTTGCGCTGTTTGCGGTTGAGGCCCTTGACCTCGGCGGCGTCGTGCACGGTCATGATGCCCATGCCGTAGGTGCCAGCATCGGCCTTGACGATGACGAAGGGCTTTTCCGCGATGCCGTATTCCTTGTACTTGGCGCGGATGCGATAGAGCAGGGTGTCCACGTTGGCAGCCAGGCATTCCTCGCCGGTGCGCTCGTGGAAATTGATCTTGCCGCAGACCGCGAACTCGGGATTGATGAGCCAGGGATCGATCTCGATGTGGGCGGCGAAGTCGTTCGCCACTTCCTGATAGGCGGCGAAATGCGCGGACTTGCGCCGCACGTGCCAGCCGGCATGCAGCGGCGGGATCAGGTACTGTTCGTGGAGATCCTGCAGCAGTTGCGGCACGCCGGCCGAGAGATCGTTGTTGAGCAGGATGGCGCAGGGATCGAAGCCATCCATCCCCAGGCGCCGGCCCTCGGCGCCGAGGCGCTTGATCGGTTCGTGGGTCAGCTTCTGGCAGTCGGGCAGATCCAGCGTCGTCGCTGCGGTGATCTCCGGCAACAGCGAGCCGATGCGCACGTTGAGGCCGGTGTGGTGCAGGATGTTCGCCAGGCGCGCCACGTTCTGAAGATAGAACTGGTTGCGCGTATGGTTCTCGGGAATCAGCAGCAGGTTCTTCGCTTCGGGGCAGACTTTCTCGATCGCGGTCATCGCCGCCTGCACGCACAGCGGCAGAAAGGCCGGGTTCAGATTGTTGAAGCCGCCGGGGAACAGGTTGGTGTCGACCGCGGCCAGCTTGAAGCCGGCGTTGCGCAGATCGACCGAGGCGTAGAACGGCGGCGTGTGCTCGAGCCACCAGCCGCGCAGCCATTGTTCGATGGCGGTTTCGCTGTCGAGAAAGCGGCGTTCGAGGTCGAGCAGGGGGCCGGTGAGGGCGGTGGTGAGATGGGGGACCATAGGGGCGCTACTTTAGCGCATGGCGGGGGCGTTGGTGTGTAGCCGACTGACGGACTAGCGTGGGCGCCGCAGGTCATGGGTCGGCGTGGCGCCTCATACGCTCCCGCCCCTGACGGGGTTCCCGCGGCGACGCAGCGCCGGCCGGCCGGGCGCTCGAACTCGCGACAAGTCGCTCAGACAATCGCGCCCGGAAACCCCGGCCGGCACTCCGTCGCCGCGGCGGTCGCAAAATCGGCGCCCCGCCGACCCCTGACCTGCTCCGTCGAGCGTAAGCGCGGCGGCATGGAGGAATGCGCTATGATGCCGACGGCCTATTCGACCTGAATGACGGATATATTCCGGCGTGTAGGCATCCCACAATTCATTCGCTAGCGATCATGCCGAACTACGTCTGGCGCTGCCAAGTATGCGATTTCAGGAATGAAGCGGAATCCTATCATTGCGGTCGCTGCGGCTGCCCCGATGAGGTAAATGCCAATGAGATAGAAGAGCGCAAGCGAAGGTGGGAACTACATCCTGAAGACAGATCGCTCGACGCTCCAATACGATTCGATAAGCCGAGAGATCCAACACGACGTGCTGACGGCTCCAATATCGTGCCAATCGACGAGTTACTAAGATCAATGTTTCTTTCAATAGTGGGTCCTTGGCTTGCGTGGAGTTTCTTCAAGGATGAGCGTGCGAT
>JACRPB010000159.1 GCA_016214175.1 Rhodocyclales bacterium | reverse complement strand
TCGGGCAAGCGCATGTCGGTGAGGCAAAGCCGGTAGTTGGCGCCCGCGTCGAGAAACCGCCGCGCCTGCGCCAGTGAGCCGGCGCAATCGGCGCCCAGGCCCATGCGCGCCAATGTCATGTCGAGCAGTTCGCGGATGTCGGCTTCGTCGTCGACGACCAGCACGCGGTTCGAATGTTCCGGCTCGCGACGCGGTGTCATGGCACCCTCCTGGCAATGATACGAAAATGCGCTCCCGGCGCATCGTCGAGCAAATCGACCTGAGCGCCATTGGCTTCGCAGAGCGCGCGTGCGATGTACAAGCCGAGCCCGGTGCCGCTGCCGTGAGTCGTGAAAAACGGCTCGAAAATCTGTCCGCGCAGAGATTCCTCGATTCCCGGGCCATCGTCAAGCACATGCACTTCGACCCCGCCGCTGCCGCGCTCGGCGCGCACGCGTACCGCGCCCGGCTCGCTGCTGCAGTGGCGCAGCGCGTTGACGATCAGGTTCCACAAGACGCGGTGGAAATGGCTGCGATCGAACAGGATGTCGGCATCGTCGCCGACCAGCGTGACGATTCTGGCGCGCACGCTGGCGTCGTTGACGGCGAACTCGTCTATGAACTGCGGCAGATAGGCGCCCAGGGAAATCGGTTCCGGCCGGGCATGATCGCGCCGGCCGAGTTCGAGGACCTCGGCGACCAGACGGTTGAGGCGCTGCGTGTTGTCGCAGATGATGCGAATCAGGCGCGCCTGCCCGGCACCCGGCGCTTCGTCGACCAGCAATTCGGCGGCATGGCTGATCGCCGACAGCGGGTTGCGTATCTCGTGAGCCATGTTGGCCGTGAGGCGACCGAGCGCGGCGAGCTTCATCTGCTGGGCTTCGGCTTGCAGCCGGCCCATGTCCTCGAGGTAGATCAGGGCGCGCTCGCTATCCCCAGGCGGCAGCAGGCGCGCCCGCAGTACGCGGGAAGTGCCGGCGACGCGAATCATGGTCTCGGTCTCGACCGGATGCGCGTTCCAGGCTGCAAACTGCTCGGCCAGGGCAACCGAAAAGCTCGCCAGATCGGCGAAGTCGCCGGGACGCACGTCGAGCAAGGCCTCGGCTTGCGGATTGTGCTGCCGGACGTTGCCTTGGGCGTCGACGACGAGTACCCCATCCTGCATGTCGCGGATCACGCGCTGATTGATCTGCAACTGATTGGCGAGTTCGACGCCGCGCTGCCGGGCCAGGGCTTCGTTGGCGACGACACGGCGCCCGAGCAGGCGGGCGACGATGGCGGTGCCGAAAAAACCGATGCTGGTGAGGCCGGTGCGGAAAAAGCCGCCGAGATCGTCGTTGAGACGAATGAAGTGGTAGGCCTCCTCGATCAGCACCGCCAACGTGGCGAGGGCCGCATAGAACATGGTCATGCGCCCCTGGCCGACGAGACCGGCGCCGGCCAGGACGACGAAAATCATGACGCCGATGCCGCTCTTGGCGCCGCCGCTGGCCGACATCATCAGCGTCAGCGCCAGCACGTCGGCCGCCACCTGCACCGTCAGTTGCAGGTTGAAGGCCCGCGGTACGGCGTTCAGGCTCCACAGGAAACCGATGGCCAGCAGCAGGTAGCCGGCGCTCACCCAGCGGAACAACTGGATGTCCTGGGCACCGAGGTTCAGCGCGTTGCCGTAGAAGACGACGGCAAAGAAGAAGACCGCGGCGACGATCAGGCGATAGGTCGAGAAATAGCCCAGGGAGCGCCAGTAAGTATCCGGCAACTGGGAAATGCCCGATCGTGCGAGCTCAGCCTTGGCCAAGTCGGCGATGCTCCTCGCAACAATAGCGTTTTTCGCCTGCCGGCAGACTCTCGCTCAACGGCAGATGCACCCGGCAATAGTCGCACTGGATCATGGCTTCCGCCGTCGGCGCCGCGGCGGCGTTGCGCTTGCGCCGGTTGCGGGTAAGCACGAGATAGATCAGCAGCCCGAAAAGAAAGAGTAGTACGTATTTGCCCATGGTCGGCGGATGATACCCGCAGCCGGGGTGGCCGGGAAACCGGAGCGGCCCGTTGAGCGCCGCCCGCGACGTAGTTCCCGCCGCACGGCGCGCCCAAAAGAAAACGCCCCGCAAGCGGGGCGTTTCCAGGGTGAGACGCAGGGGCTGCTTACATGCCCATGTCCATGCCGCCCATACCGCCCATGCCGCCCATGCCGCCGGGCATGCCGCCGCCGGCCGGCTTGTCTTCGACCAGTTCGGCCACCATGCAGTCGGTGGTGAGCATCAGGCCGGCCACGGAAGAGGCGTTCTGCAGCGCGTAGCGCGTGACCTTGGTCGGGTCGAGCACGCCCATCGCCACCATGTCGCCGTACTCGCCGCTGGCCGCGTTGTAGCCGTAGTTGCCCTTGCCTTCGAGCACCTTGTTCACGACCACGGAGGGCTCGTCGCCGGCGTTGGCGACGATCTCGCGCATCGGCTGTTCGAGGGCACGCAGCACGATCTTGATGCCGGCGTCCTGGTCGTGGTTATCGCCGGTGACCTTGACGTTCTGACGGGCACGCAGCAGGGCGACGCCGCCGCCGGCGACGATGCCTTCTTCCACGGCTGCACGGGTGGCGTGCAGGGCGTCTTCGACGCGGGCCTTCTGTTCCTGCATGTCGACTTCGGTGGCGGCACCGACCTTGATCAGCGCCACGCCGCCGGCCAGCTTGGCCACGCGTTCCTGGAGCTTTTCCTTGTCGTAGTCGCTGGTGGCTTCCTCGATCTGGACGCGGATCTGGGCGACGCGCGCCTTGATGGCGTCTTCCTTGCCGTTGCCGTCGATGAGGGTGGTGTTCTCCTTGGCGACTTCGATACGCTTGGCCTGGCCGAGGTCCTTGAGGGTGGCCTTCTCCAGCGTGAGGCCGACTTCCTCGGCGATCACCGTGCCACCGGTCAGGATGGCGATATCTTCGAGCATGGCCTTGCGGCGGTCGCCGAAGCCCGGGGCCTTGACGGCGACGGTCTTGAGGATGCCGCGGATGTTGTTCACCACCAGGGTGGCGAGCGCCTCGCCCTCGACTTCCTCGGCGATGATCAGCAGCGGCTTGCCCGCCTTGGCAACGGCTTCCAGCACCGGCAGCAGCTCGC
>JACRPB010000158.1:2484-4150 GCA_016214175.1 Rhodocyclales bacterium | reverse complement strand
CGTCGAGATGGTGATGCCGGGGGACAACATCCAGATGACGGTGAAGCTGATTGCGCCGATCGCGATGGAAGAGGGTCTGCGCTTCGCGATTCGCGAAGGCGGCCGCACCGTCGGCGCCGGCGTCGTCGCCAAGGTCATCGAATAAGCGGAGAACAAGCATGAAAGGGCGGGGTCCTGCGGGACGCCGCCCTTTGTAGTCTCTGCCGCAGGGGTATAGCTCAATTGGCAGAGCGGCGGTCTCCAAAACCGCAGGTTGGGGGTTCGATTCCCTCTGCCCCTGCCACCGACGGACGGATGTTTACGCGGACTTATTGATTCGATGGCCGACAAGCTCAAATTCATCGCGGCGCTGTTGCTTCTGATTGCGGGGCTCGCCGGCTTTTATCTGCTCGGCGAGCAGCCGATGATCCTGCGCGTGTTGTCCGTGCTGGCGGGAATGGCGGCCTTTACCGGCGTTGCCTGGTTTACCGAGCCGGGGCAGCGTTTCTTCGCCTTCGGCAAGGAAGCGACGGTCGAGACCAAGAAAGTGGTCTGGCCGACGCGCAAGGAGACGCTGCAGACGACCGGCGCCGTGTTCGGCTTCGTCGTGCTGATGGCGCTTTTCCTCTGGATCGCCGACAAGGGCCTCGAATGGGTGCTCTACGACCTGGTACTGGGCTGGAAAACATCATGACGAAACGCTGGTACGTGGTTCATGCCTACTCGGGCTTCGAGAAGTCGGTGCAGCGCGCTCTGGTCGAGCGCATCGCGCGCGCCGGCATGCAGGACAAGTTTGGCCAGATCCTCGTTCCCGTCGAGGAAGTGATCGAGATGAAGGGCGGCCAGAAGAGCATCTCCGAGCGCAAGTTCTTTCCCGGCTACGTGCTGGTCGAGATGGAGATGGACGACGATTCCTGGCACCTGGTGAAGAGCACGGCCAAGGTCACCGGTTTCGTCGGCGGCACTGCCACCAAGCCGACGCCGATTTCCGAGAAGGAAGTCGAGAAGATCATGCACCAGATGCAGGAAGGCGTCGAGAAGCCGCGCCCCAAGGTGCTGTTCGAGACCGGCGAAATGGTGCGTGTCAAGGAAGGCCCGTTCACCGATTTCAACGGCACGGTCGAAGAAGTGAATTACGAGAAGAGCCGCCTGCGCGTTTCGGTGACGATTTTCGGCCGTGCCACGCCGGTCGAGTTGGAGTTCTCCCAGGTCGAAAAAGCTTAAGTCGCAAGACCGGTGCCGCAGCGGTTTCTCTGCGGCAAGAGGAGCGCGAGTAGTTAAACGAAAGCGCGTTAGGACTCAACTTTAGGAGCCATCATGGCAAAGAAGATAGTCGGCTATATCAAGCTGCAAGTGCCGGCGGGCAAGGCGAACCCCTCGCCCCCGATCGGTCCGGCCCTCGGCCAGCGCGGCCTCAACATCATGGAATCCTGCAAGGCGTTCAACGCCAAGACCCAGGGCCTGGAGCCCGGTCTGCCGATTCCCGTGGTGATCACCGCCTTCGCGGACAAATCCTTCACGTTCATCATGAAGACGCCGCCGGCAACCATTCTCATCAAGAAGGCCGCCGGCATCCAGAAGGGCAGCCCGAAGCCCCATACCGACAAGGTCGGCAAGATCACCCGCGCCCAGGCCGAGGAAATCGCCAAGTCCAAGATGCCGGATCTAACCGCCGCCGACATGGACG
>JACRPB010000158.1:0-2449 GCA_016214175.1 Rhodocyclales bacterium | reverse complement strand
GAGGGAGTCTGACATGGCTCTGCATTCCAAGCGCGTGCGCGCGGTCCGTGCCAAGGTTGACCGCCTGAAGAACTATCCGTTGACCGAGGCCCTGGCCATGGTCAAGGAAAATGCCACGGCCAAGTTCGACGAGTCCATCGACGTTGCCGTCAACCTCGGCATCGACGCCAAGAAGTCCGATCAACTGGTGCGCGGCTCCGTCGTGCTGCCGGCCGGTACCGGCAAGGTGGTGCGCGTCGCCGTCTTCGCCCAGGGCGCCAAAGCGGAAGAGGCCAGGGCGGCGGGTGCCGACGTCGTCGGCTTCGACGATCTCGCCGCCACCGTCAAGGGCGGCACCATCGATTTCGACGTCTGCATCGCGACGCCGGACGCCATGAAGGTCGTCGGCGGTCTCGGCCAGATCCTCGGTCCGCGCGGCCTGATGCCGAACCCGAAGGTCGGTACGGTGACCATGGACGTGACCACGGCGGTCAAGAACGCTCGTGCCGGCCAGGTGCAGTATCGCACCGACAAGGGCGGCATCATCCAGTGCACCATCGGCCGCGCCTCCTTTACCGTCGAGGCCCTGCAGCAGAACCTCGGTGCGCTGATCGACGCCTTGAACAAAGCCAAGCCGGCGGCGGCCAAGGGCCAGTACCTGCGCAAGGTCTCCGTGTCCTCGACCATGGGTGCCGGCGTTCGCGTCGACCAGGCCAGCTTGGCGGCACAGCCGCAACAGTAGAACTTTGGGCCGCCGTGCCGCCCGTTCGGGGCGCGGCGGGTTGTCAAAGACCGTAGGTGTCCCGCTTCGATGGGGACTTAAGAACCGGCAGTTTCGGATGCCTACGCAGATGGCGTCGCCCGAAGACAGGACAAGGGTCGCAAGACCAGGACTCCTGAATGAAGGTCGCCGTTTTTGCCCTGGCAACATCGGGGCGCATTAACTAGGAGTTGACCTTGGGTCTCAATCTCGAAGAGAAAAAGGCGGTAGTTGCCGAAGTGTCCGCGCAAGTGGCGGGTGCCCAGGCGATCGTCGTCGCTGAGTACCGTGGTCTGGAAGTGGGCAACATCACCACCCTGCGCGCCAATGCGCGCAAGGAGGGAGTGTACCTGCGCGTGCTGAAGAACACGCTCGTGCGTCGCGCCGTCGCCGGCACGCCGTTCGAGGGTCTCCAGGGGCAGATGGTCGGCCCGCTGATCTACGGAATCTCCAAGGATCCCGTGGCGGCGGCCAAAGTGCTCCACGAGTTCGCCAAGAGCAACGACAAGCTCGTCATCAAGGGCGGCGCCATGCCGAATTACGTCATGGACGTAAACGGCGTCAAGGCGCTCGCTACCATGCCGAGCCGCGAAGAACTGCTGTCGAAGCTGTTGGGCACCATGCAGGCACCGATCGCCCAGTTCGTCCGCACCCTCAACGAAGTCCCGACCAAGTTCGTCCGGGGCCTCGCTGCGGTGCGCGACCAGAAGCAGGCTGCGTAAATTCGAATCACGAAACCAATCATTCATTCAGGAGTCGTAACCATGGCTGTTAGCAAAGCTGAAATCCTCGACGCAATTGCGGGCATGACCGTCCTCGAGCTGTCCGAGCTGATCAAGGAAATGGAAGAAAAATTCGGCGTTTCTGCCGCTGCCGCGGCTGTCGCCGCGCCGGCCGCCGCCGCTGCCGCGGCTGCCCCGGTCGAAGAGCAGACGGAATTCACCGTCATGCTGTTGGCTGCCGGCGAGAAGAAGGTCGAAGTCATCAAGGTCGTGCGTGCGGCAACGGGCCTCGGCCTCAAGGAAGCCAAGGACCTCGTCGACGGCGCACCGAAGGCCGTCAAGGAAGCGATCAACAAGGCCGACGCCGCCGCCCTCAAGAAGCAACTCGAGGACGCGGGCGCCAAGGTCGAAGTCAAGTAAGCGTTTTATGCATGCTGGGCAGGCGGCCATTTGGCCGCCTGCCTTTTCCCTTTCCTAGGGATCACAAAACAGCGATCGGATTTTTGTGATTTCTGTTTTTTGATTCCTGATAGCCGGAGCGAACATGGCCTACTCGTATACCGAGAAAAAGCGCATCCGCAAGAGCTTCGCCAAGCGCGCAAGCGTGCTGGACGTACCCTTCCTGCTGGCGACGCAGCTTGACTCCTACACCCAGTTCCTGCAGGTGGACGTTCCCCCGTCCGCGCGCAAGGGGCAGGGCTTGGAGGCGGCATTTAACTCGATCTTTCCCATCGTTTCCCATTCCGGGAATGCGAAACTCGAGTTCGTCGAGTACCGTCTCGGCGAACCGGCGTTCGACGGCAAGGAATGCCAGCAGCGCGGCCTGACTTTCGCCAGCCCGCTGCGCGCCAAGGTGCGCCTGGTCATTCTCGACCGCGAGACCAATAACGAGAAGGTGAAAGAGGTCAAGGAGCAGTAAGTCTACATGGGCGAGATTCCGCTCATGACGACGACCGGCTCGTTCGTCATCAATGGCACCGAGCGCGTC
>JACRPB010000110.1 GCA_016214175.1 Rhodocyclales bacterium | reverse complement strand
ACCCGTGTTGCTATCGGAATCGAAGATAAGCGAACAGATCGTAAATAGAGCTAGAGGGGGTGGCGGAAAGCGGATCTTTGATCGATTCGATGGCTTGCAGTCATCCTGGTCGGGTGGGATTGTGGTGGTAACCCAAAGCAGGGCAAGCATGTCCTGAATGGCCTTGCCAGCAGTACCGGAGGATATCTCTTGGTCATAGTCACGCAAGAGTTTACCGACGGCGCCGGACATGAGTGAGAATCGATGCTCGGTTTTGTGGGCCGGTGATTGATTGACGCCTTCCGAGTGGGCAGGCGCTGTTATGGCGAGAGCGTTCTTGAGGAGCGTTGGTGCACTCAGGAAGCCGTCGATGGTTGGCGACAATGCGGGAAGATCATGGCGCAGCACCGCAAACTGGGGGGAGAGGTCGGCTGCGAGTTGCAGTACATCCAGAAGGTGCGGCGTTTCGCCTTGATACCCAAAGATATGCAAGGCCCGCTTCACTTCATGCGCTGGCAATGAATCGTGAGCCAGCAATGCTGCCGTCTGAGTCGTTGATTGATGAAAGTTGCTGGCTATGCCGGTCACCGAAATGAAATCCGAGAAAATGCGGCTACAAAAAGACAAAGGGCAGGGCTACAACGAGGAGCGCCATCGTCTGTGCGTCATGCTTCATCTGACCAAGCGCGCCGAAAGGCTCGGCATGCAACTCGTTCCCATTCCCCAGTCTGCTTGAAATCACGTAATCAATCATGGAGATGGATTGCGTTTCTTGAGAGAGCCTTACGTTTATACAATCCACTTCACGGAGTGTAATTCAACTATGGGGTAGCGCATGTGATTAGATGAAGCAGAATAATGGGCTTGAGATGGTTGAATGTTATAATGGTCACTGGCAATATATATCTAATACAGGCAGTTACGGTGTATAGGCCTATTTATGACTATTAATATGCGTTGGTAGTTATCGGGCTCATAACCCGAAGGTCGAAGGTTCAAATCCTTCCCCCGCAACCATACATGGCTTACAAAGCCCTTACGAAAGGCCGGTCATCTTGCGATGACCGGCCTTTTTATTTGTGTCGAATCAATCCCTTCCTCCTTGACGCGTGGCCGATTTGGGCGTTGAATCCTTCTATTACAAAATAAATAGCCGGAGGGGATCGTGGAAGCATTCTGGAAGTTTTACGACTGGAACGAGCGCACGTTTTGGAACTCGCTCACCAAGAAGCTGATGAGCTTCCTGCTGCTGTTTTTCGTCGATGTCGTCTACCTGGGCATCTATCTGCACCAGAAGGGTGGCGTCGCCGACGAGATGAAGCGCGCTGCGGTCGATATCGCCACCTTGCAGCGCGTCGATGCGATGCTCGACGACGGCTTCAAGCTCATGCTTGGGCTGACGGTGTTCGCGCTGGCCTGGAACGTACTCCAGATACTCTATCTGCGGCATCTGATCGTGCGGCCGATCAAGAGCATCAGCATCATCTTCAATGAAATCGCCCATGGCGAAGGCGATTTTTCGCGCGACCTGCCCACCGTCACCCACGACGAGCTGCGCACGCTGGCCGAGAGCTACAACCGTTTTGCCGACAAGATGCGGCAGATCATCGCTGAGGTGCGCAAGGCCAGCGTCAGCATCGCGCGCGAAGCCGTGGTGGTGAAGAAGTCCGTGGCCTCGACGGCGACGCGGGCGGGGCGCCAGGGAGAGATCACCGAGGCGGTGTTCGGCGCCAGCACCGAGGCGACGCAGGCGATTCACGAGGTGTCGTCGTCGACCGAGGTGATTTCGCATTCCACCACCACCAATCTCGACATGGCGCGCGCCTCCTGCGCCGAGACCCTCGAAATCGTCGGCAAGGTGCAGAAGGTCAGCGAGCGGCTGTCGCGCTTCAACGACACCGTCGGCAACCTGGCGCAGCGCTCCGACAGCGTGCGCCAGATCGCGGCCCTGATCAAGGACGTCGCCGACCAGACCAATCTGCTGGCCCTGAACGCCGCCATCGAGGCCGCGCGCGCCGGCGAGGCGGGCCGCGGTTTCGCCGTGGTCGCGGACTAAGTGCGCAAGCTCTCCGAGCGCGTAAATACCGCGACGCAGGAGATCAACGACAACATCGCCGGCATGAGCACGCTGGTCAAGGACACTCAGACGGAAAACGAATTGATCAACGACGACATCCGCGACACGCGGACGGTAGTCGAGCGCTCCGCCGGCGAGTTCCAGAAGATGGTCACCGATTTCGAGCGCACCAGCGATCAGTTGAACCAGATCGCGACGGCGATGGAGGAACTGACCGCAACCAACGGCCAGGTCCACGACGCCGTGACCCAGGTGCATTCGCTGTCCGGCGAAGTGACCGCCAGCATGAAGGCCTCCGAACAGTCCACGATCAAGCTGGCGACGGCGACCGAGGGCGTCCAGGAACTGGTGTCCCGCTTCAAGATCGGCCGTGGCGCATTCGATTACAACGTCGACCAGGGGCACGCCTTTCGCGCCGCCGTCATCGCGAAATTCGAGGAGATGGCGAAGAGCGGAATCAATCTCTGGGACCAGAATTACCGGCCGATTGCCGGCACCAATCCGCAGAAATACGACGTCGGCTATGTCCGCGCCTTCGAACAGCAGCTTCAGCCGCTGTTCGAGCAATACATGCAGGCGATGAAGGGCGGCACTTATGCGATCATCACCGACGTACGGGGCTATGCGGCGATCCACAACACCAAGTTCTCGAAGCCCCTGACCGGGGATTATCAGACCGACCTCGTCGGCAACCGCACGCGGCGCATCTGGGACGACCCAACCGGACAGCGGGCGGCGAAGAACACCGAGCCGCTGCTCTTGCAGACCTATGCCCGCGACACCGGCGAGATCCTGTCCGAGCTCGACATGCCGATCATGATCGGCGGCCGCCATTGGGGCAACGTGCGTCTCGGCTGCGACAGCAACGTGCTGCTGGAAGGCTGACCGCCGCTCTTCGCCGTTGTGCCGCCTGAGGCAAATTGTCGCAGGCGGCATCTCGCCCGGAACTTGACGCGCCGATAGGGGATAATTTCTCCCCCATGCAGACTTCTTCCGCGGACTTCGAGACGACGCAGGCCACCGTGTGGCGCCTGGTGCGGCTGCGCTGGATTCTGCTTGCGGGCTTCCTGGTCGCCATCCTGGCGGTGCCGGCAGTGCTGGAGATTCCGCTGCCGACGCTGCCGCTGCTCCTGGTCGTCGCGCTGCTGGCCGGCTTCAACGCGCTGGTGGCCCATCGCCTGCGGCGGCAGGCGACGCAGCGGCAGTCGCTGCAGGGTATCCAGGTGGCGGTCGATCTCGTCGCTCTGGGCGTACTCCTGTTCCTCACCGGCGGCGCCTCCAACCCGCTGGTTTCCTTGCTGCTGCTGCCCGTGGCGGCCGCGGCCCTTATCCTGCCGGCGCCGCTGGCCGCTGCCAGCGCGGCGTTTGCCATTGCGCTCTATTCGTTTCTCGCCCTCAAATTCGTGCCGCTGTCCATCGGCGACGCCGGGCGGGCGACCAGCCTGCATCTGGCCGGGATGTGGCTGACTTTCGTCGTTTCGGTGATCCTCATCGCCTGGATGATCCTGCGCATGACGGCGTCGCTGCGCGCGCGCGATGCGGCGCTGGCGGAGGCGCGTGAGCAAGCCTTGCGCGACGAGCGCGTCGTGGCACTCGGGGCGCTGGCGGCGGGCGCTGCCCACGAACTGGGCACGCCGTTGGCGACCATGGCGGTGATCGCCGGCGAGCTGGAGCGCGACGCGGGGTTGACGGCTGCGCAGCGCGAAGATCTGTCCCTGTTGCGGCGGCAGCTCGCCGCTTGCAAGGGCATCGTCACCGGCCTCGCCGACCGGGCCGGCGCCGCGCGCCTGGAAGGCGTGCGCGCCGTCGCCGCGGACCGGTGGCTGGAAGGCCTCGTCGCTTCGTGGCGCGCCTTGCGGCCCGGCGCCTCGTGCTACTTGAGGCCGGCGGCGGCAGCGTCGACGTCGGAGATCGTGGTCGACACGACGCTGGAACAGGCGCTGGTGAATCTTCTCAACAACGCCGCCAACGCCAATCCGGACGGCATCGAAGTCCTGCCCTCCTGGAGCGACGGCGCCTTGGCGATCGAGATTCGCGACCGCGGCAACGGATTTTCCGCCGCGCAGCTAGCCGACGCCGGCCGGCAGCCGTTGCCCTCCACTACCGGCGGTGCCGGCATCGGCCTCTTGCTTGCCCAATCCGCCATCAGCCGCATCGGCGGCAAGCTGGTGCTTGCCAACCGGCCGGAAGGCGGCGCCAGTGCGCGCGTCGAACTGCCCGCGGCGCGGACCGCGGCACCGCGGGAAATATCATGAACGCACCGATACTGGTCATCGACGACGATCCCACTTTCAACGAAGTGCTGACGCGGGCGTTCGTCCGTCGCGGCTTCGCCGCGCACGGCGTCCTCAGCGCCGACGCGGCCTTGCAGACGATGCAGGCGCAGCCGCCGATGCGGGTCGTGCTCGACCTGAACCTCGGCGGCGCCTCGGGTCTCGCCCTGATCAAGCCCTTGCTGCAAGCGAACCCGGCGTGCCGCATCGTCGTCCTCACGGGCTATGCCAGCATCGCTACCGCCGTCGATGCCATCAAGCTCGGCGCCGTGCAATACCTGGCGAAACCGGTCGAAGTGGAAGCGGTGCTGGCGGCGTTTGCCGCCGTCGCCGAGCCTGCGGCGGAGGCGCCGATCGGGCATTTGCCGCTGTCGGTCGAGCGGCTCGAATGGGAGCACATCCAGCGCGTACTGCGCGAAAACGACGGCAATATATCCGCGACTGCGCGCGCCCTGAACATGCATCGGCGCACCTTGCAGCGCAAGCTGATGAAACGGCCGGCGCGCAAATAGTCTGTCTGCCGGCCGCCACGTGCGTCAATGCGCCTTGTGCTGCTCGTGCCCGCCGTGATCCGTGGTTGCCATCGCCGCCGGCCGGCTCGCCAACGCCTCGATCTTCTTGCTGCTGCCGTCGTCGAAGCTGAGGACGAAGGAGATCTTTTCGCCCTCTTTGAGCGGGACGGGATCGATCAGCATGATGTGAAAGCCGCCCGGTTTCAGTGCCGTCTCCGACTTGGCCTTGATTTCGATGGCGGGAACTTGCCGCATTTTCATGACGCCGCCCTCGTTGAGGTGGGTATGCAGTTCGACCGTCTTGGCGACGGCGCTCTCGGCCTTGACCAGCTTGACGTCCTTGTCGCCGCTGTTTTTCAGGACCATGAAGGCCGCGGTCGCCCGGGCGCCCGGCGGCATCAGGCGCACGGTGGCGTCGCTTGCCTGCACCGCGTCGGCGGCGCCGGCGGCGTAAGCGGCGCCGGTGGCGGCGCAGAGCAGGGACATAAGGATGCGGGCGGCGAGTTTCATGAAGTCTCCTTGACGAGGGTTAATACGGTTTCGAATCGAAGCGGAAAGGAATGGCGACATGCTGACGGTCGGTCTCCAGCAGCACGGTGGACTGCCAGGGCATGGGGCCGGTGACGCATACGGGCAGCGTGGCATTGGCGGCGTAACGGCCGGGCTCGAGCGCAGCCAACTGCGGACGGTAGTAGCCCATGTCCATGCCGATGCCGGCGAAATCGACCGCCACCTGCTTCGCCGCCACGCCGCTAACGCGCACCTCGACGACGAGGGTTTGCAGCGTCGGTATCGGTCGCGGCGTAATCGACAGCTCGACGCGGCCGCCGCCGGGCAGCATCGCGGCGCAGGCCTGGCGCTGCAAGTCGCAGCCGGGATCGGGGCTGGCGGTGACGTCGCTTTTCGGCAGCAGCAGCGGCGAATAGAAATAGCCGCCAGCGGCGATCGCGATCAGGGCCAACAGGAAGGCGATGTCGATGAGCAGGGACTTGGTGGCGGGCACGGAAATGATCTGGAAAAAAGCTGCGGACGCGTTCGCTGCCGGCGTGCAGGCCCGCAACGGTTCGAGCTTATACGCTGGGCAGGGCTGCGCACTGCGGCAAATTGTCGCACGCGGCCGCGCCGACGGCCAAGGCCGGCAGAACGGGCCGGCAGAACGGCTATACTGCGCAGCGCTATGGACAAGCCCAATTCCCATACGGCGCGCGCTTGGCGCGGGCGCGCCGCCCGTCTCGGCGCGATCGTCTGGCTGCTGGCGGCGGGTGCCGCTGCGGCAGCCGAGGCGACCGTCGCGACGCCGCTGTTCGACTCCTCCCTCCACGATACGGAAGACCGCCCGGCGGCGCTTGCGGCTTGGCGCGGCAAGCCCCTGGTCGTCAATTTCTGGGCGCGCTGGTGCATGCCCTGCCGCAAGGAGATTCCGGAACTCATCCGCGCTCGGGCCAGGTTCAAGGCCCGCGGCGTCGAAGTGCTGGGAATCGGCCTCGAAGACGATGCCGCCGCAGTGCGCGAATTCGCCCGGACGCTCGCCATCAATTACCCGCTGCTGCTGGCCAAGAACCAGGGCATTGCGCTGATGCAGGCCCTGGGCAATGCTCAGGCCGGTCTGCCCTTTACCCTGGCGGTGGATCGCCGCGGCAATGTGGTCTATCGCAAGCTGGGCATGGTGACCGCCGCGGATACGGAAGCGGCGTTCGCCGCGGCCCTGCGGCCCTGAGCGCAGCCGCGCGGGGCCGTCATTTGCCCGCCAGGAGCAAGCGCAAGTCGGCGGCGATGCGTTCCGGCGCCTCGCCGTGGCGGACTGTCAGGCGCAGGCGGCCCTGCGGGTCGAAGACATAGCTCGCCGCCGAGTGGTCGATGCTGTAGCTACCCGTCTGGGCCCCCGGTCGCTTGACGTAGAACACCTTGAACTCGCTGGCCGTGGCGGCGGTGGTATTTTCGTCGGCCCAGAGCCCGAGCATGGTCGGCTCGAACCAGGGCACATAGTCGGCGAGCAATTGCGGCGTGTCGCGCGCCGGGTCGAGCGTGACGAACAACACTTGCACGCGTGCGGCGTCGGTCCCCAGCAGTTTCAGCGTATCGCGCATCGCCGTCAGCGTGGTCGGGCAGACGTCGGGACATTGGGTGTAGCCGAAGAACAGCACCACCGCCTTGCCCTGGAAATCGGCGAGGCGGCGTGGCTTGCCGTGGTGGTCGGTGAGCGCGAAGTCCTTGCCCCAGGGCACGCCAGTGACTTCGGTGGCGTTGAACCGGGCCGGTTCGGAACAGGCGGCGAGCAGAAGGCCCAACAGCAGTGCCAGCAGTCGCTTCATGGGCAGGAAGAAGGCATTGAGGCGCCGTTGCTCGGTGTTCGCGATGGCGGCGCCCCTGCCTCAGGCTGCCTGGGCCGGAATTCTCTTGCTGTGGTGCGTGATGCGGTTCCTGGCGTCGACGTACACCAGGTCGGGCTCGAACTTCGTGAGCTCGATCTCGTTGTAGGTGGCGAAGGTGGCGATGATCAACAGATCGCCGGGTGCGGCCTTGCGGGCGGCGGCGCCATTGACCGAGATCGTGCCGGAACCGCGCTCGGCCTTGATGGCGTAGGTGGTGAAGCGCTCGCCGTTGTCGACGTTCCAGATTTCGATCTGCTGGTATTCGCAGATATCGGCGGCGTCGAGCAACTCTTCGTCGATGGCGCAGGAGCCCTCGTAATGGAGCTCGGATTGCGTCACGGTGACGCGGTGCAGCTTGGACTTCAGCATCGTGCGTTGCATTGGCGGTCCTTTGCCGCAGCCAGAACCACCAACCCGGAATCGTGAGCGGGCGGCAATTGTAGATTAAATTTATCACGCACTGCAATATAGGCCGGAAACCAGCCATGGGCGGCCATCTCCGCGCTTGCCTGACGTTCGAGGCCGGCAAAATCGCGACTTCCGGCGCGGATCGCTTCTACAACCTTAGTCAGAGTGCGCCACAGCCGCGGCGCCTCGGCGCGTTCGGCCGGCGTCAGATAGCCGTTGCGCGACGACAGCGCGAGGCCGTCGGCCGCGCGCACGGTCTCGCCGGCGACGATCTCGATGGGCAGGCTGAAGTCGCGCGCCATGTTGCGGATCACCATCAGTTGCTGGAAGTCCTTCTTGCCGAACAGCGCGGCGTCGGGCTGCGCGATCTGGAACAGCTTCATCACCACCGTGGCGACGCCGCGGAAATGGCCGGGGCGGAACGCGCCGTCGAGAATGTCGGCCTGCTCCGGCGGCGGCTCGACGTGATAGGTCTGCGGCTGCGGATACATCTCGGCCTCGGCCGGCGCGAACAGATGGTCGACGCCGGCGGCAGCGAGCTTGTCGCAATCGGCTTCGAAAGTGCGCGGATATTTCTCGAAATCCTCGCCCGGCCGGAATTGCAGGCGGTTGACGAAGATCGTCGCCACTACGGCGTCGCCATGATTGCGCGCCTGCGTCATCAGCGCGATGTGGCCGGCGTGCAGATTGCCCATGGTCGGCACCAGGGCGACGCGGCCGGCGGACTTCAGTGCGGCTCGCAGGCCGGCGATGGTGTCGTGGATTTGCATGGTTTCAGTAGCAGTGCTCCGGCGCCGGGTAGCTGCCGTCCTTGACGGCTTTCACGTAAGCGCCGACGGCGCCGTCGATGCTTTGTGCCGCGGCCATGAAGTCCTTGACGAAGCGGCCCTTCTTGCCGGGATAGACGCCGAGCATGTCGTGCAGCACCAGCACCTGGCCATCGCAGTCTTTGCCGGCACCGATGCCGATGGTGGCGCAGGCTTTCAGCAGCGTCGTGATTTCGCCCGCCAGCGCGGCCGGCACCATTTCCAGCACCATCAGCGCCGCGCCGGCCTGTTCCAGCGCCTGCGCTTCGGCCTTCATGCGCGCCGCCGCGGCCTCGCCGCGGCCCTGGACGTGGTAGCCGCCCAAGGCATGCACCGATTGCGGCGTCAGGCCGATGTGGGCGCAGACCGGGATGCCGCGCTCGACGAGGAAATGCACGGTCTCGGCCATCACCAGCCCGCCTTCGAGCTTGACCATCTCGGCGCCGACGGCGAGCAGGCGCACGGCATTGCGCAAGGCCTGCTCTTTCGATTCCTGGTAGCTGCCGAAGGGCATGTCGGCGACGCACATCGCGCGCTGCGCCATGTGGCCTACGCATTCGGTGTGATAGACCATCTGCTCCATGGTCACCGGCAGCGTCGAAGTCTTGCCCTGAATAACGTTGCCGAGCGAATCGCCGACGAGCATGCCGTCGACGCCGCAGCGGTCTTCGAGGGCGGCAAAACTGGCGTCGTAGGCGGTGAGCATGGCGATCTTCTCGCCTTCGCGCTTCATGCGCGCGAGTTCGGGCAGGGTGATCGGCTTGTTGCTGGCAAGGTAGGTCATGGCGGCTTCCGGTTCAGCGGAAAACGAAATATACCGCGCCGAGAATGCAAAGTCCGGCCCAGAGGAAGTCGAGCTTCAGCGGTTGCTGCATGTAGAACACGGCGAAGGGCACGAACACCAGCAGGGTGATGACCTCCTGCATGATCTTCAACTGGCCCAGCGACAGTTC
>JACRPB010000153.1 GCA_016214175.1 Rhodocyclales bacterium | reverse complement strand
GGGCATCGTCGAGCGCCACTACCACAACGTCACGCGCTACGCATCGAGCACCTTCCTGCGCATGAAGCTCGGCGCCGCGCTCGAACGCCGGCAGGTCGCGCCGCAATTGTTCGACAACCCGGAGGAAGCCCGCGGCCGCGTACTCAGGCCGCCGTCATGAAGCGCCGCCGCCATTCCCGCGCCGGCGCTAGGTTTGTCGATTGCCGCGAGTTTCTGGTAAGCTGGTCGCAACTGGTGGCATTCAGCGACAATTCAAACGACGGGAGTACCGGCCATGAAGAACGAACACCTGAGCGAGCTCAATCGCAAGAACATGGAGGCGGCCATGCGCCTGGCGCAGCTATCCATCGAGAATTCGCAGAAGATAATGGCGCTCCAGTCCGAGCTGGCGCGCGAGCTGTTTCAGCAAAGCGTCGCCAACGCCAAGGCGCAGACGGACAGCGCGGACCCGCAGGAAGTCATGACCCTGCGCACCAAGTACGCCCAGGAAACGGCGCAGCGCATGATCGAGAGCGCGCAGAAAATCGCCGAAATCGGCAACGAAGCCCGCGTCGAGTTCTCGCGCCTGCTGACCGAACAGCTCGCTTCCGGCAGCCACGACCTGATGGATGCCTTCCAGAACTTCTTCAAGGCGCTGCCCGGCCAGAACCCGAACGTCATGGAAGCCATGCAGCAGGCGATGGCGCGCGCCAACAGCGCCTTCGAGCAGATTTCGCAGGTCTCCTCGTCAGCCTTCAACAACATCAACGAGCTGGCCAAGAAGTCGGCGCCGAAGTCGAAGAAGTAATCCGAAAAACGTCAGCGACAAAGGCCCCGAGCGGGGCCTTTGTCATTTCTGCGGCAGTAGAATCGACCCATGCTTGAGACCATCCTGCGCGCGCCGTCGCTGCGCGCCATCGAGCTTCGCTTCCAGGCGGCGGAACCGCCGCTGATGGAACGCGCCGGCGCCGCCACCGCCGCCGTCGCGCGCGACATGCTGCCGGCCGGCGCCGCGCCGCTGATTTTCGCCGGCCCCGGCAACAACGGCGGCGACGCCTTCGTCGTCGCGCGTCTGCTCAAGGAGGCGGGCAGCGACCCGGTCGTGGTGTTCCGCGGCGACGCCACCAGCTTGCCGCCGGACGCGCGCGACGCGCACGCCGCCTGGCTGCGCGCCGGCGGCGCAACGCAGCGCGAGCTTCCGCCGCAACGCTGCGCCCTCGTCGTGGACGGCCTGTTCGGCATCGGCCTGACGCGTCCGCTCGACGGCCCCTACGCCGAGCTCGTCGCCGCCATCAACGCCTGCGACTGCCCGGTCCTCGCGCTCGACGTGCCGAGCGGCCTCGACGCCGAGACCGGACGCGTGCTCGGCAGCGCCGTGCGCGCCACGCGCACCGCCAGCTTCATCGCCTTGAAGCCGGGGCTGCTGACCCTGGACGGCCCCGATCACTGCGGTGCGATCAGCGTGCACGACCTCGGTATCGCCGGCGACGAGCGCGACGGCGTGCGCGTCGATCGCAGCCTGTTCCGCACGTCGCTGCGCGCGCGGCCGCGCAACGCGCACAAGGGCAGCTTCGGCAGCGCCGGCATCCTCGGCGGCGCCCCCGGCATGGCCGGCGCCGCCTTGCTCGCCGGCCGCGCCGCCCTCCAGCTCGGCGCCGGACGCGTCTATGTCGGCATGCTGGAGCGTTTGGCGGTCGATCCGGCGCAACCCGAACTCATGCTGCGCAGCGCCGACGCGGTCGTGCCGTTGGCGACGGCGCTCGCCGTCGGCCCCGGACTCGGCCAGTCGAACGTTGCCGTCGACCTGCTGCGCCAGGCGATCGCCGCGCCCTTGCCGCTGGTCGCCGATGCCGACGCCATCAATCTGCTGGCCGCGCATCCGGTGCTGCAAAAACACCTGGCGCGCCGCGTGGCGCCGACGCTGCTCACCCCCCATCCGGCCGAAGCCGCGCGTCTGCTGGGCAAGACCACGGCGGCGATCCAGGCCGACCGCGTCGCCGCCGCGCTGGAACTGGCCGCGCGCTGCCGCGCCGACGTCGTGCTCAAGGGCTGCGGCAGCGTCATCGCCGCCGCCGACGGCCGCTGGGCCATCAACACTACCGGCAACGCCGGCCTCGCCACGGCCGGCAGCGGCGACGTGCTCGCCGGCATCCTCGTCGCCCTGCTCGCCCAGGGCTGGCCGGCCGCGGCAGCCCTCGCCGGCGCGGTGCATCTGCACGGCGCCGCCGCCGACGACCTGGTCGCCGCCGGCAGCGGCCCGCTCGGACTGACCGCCGGCGAACTCATCCCGGCGGCACGCAAACTCATCAACGCCTGGATCGCCGATGCACGAAACTAGGCCGCTCCTCGGGATCGGCCTCATGCTGCTGGCGGTGCTCTGTTTCGCCGCCCTCGACGCCACCTCCAAGACGCTGTCCCAAACCTTCGCCGTGCCGCTGCTGGTCTGGGCGCGCTATGCCTTCCACTTGCTGATGATGCTGCTCTTCCTGGCGCCGTCGATGAAATGGAAGCTCGTGGCGACGCGGCGTCCGCGCCTGCATATCGTGCGCGCCCTGTTGCTGGTCGGCACCACAGGGTTCGCCATGGTGGCCATCCGCACCATGCCGCTCGCCGAAGCGACCGCCATCGTCTTCGTCACGCCGCTGGCGGTAGCCGTGTTGGCCGGACCGATGCTCGGCGAGCGCGTCGGCCGCAACCGCTGGATCGCTTTGCTCTTCGGCTTCTGCGGCATGCTACTGGTAGCGCGCCCCGGCGGCGCCATGAGCCCCGCCGGCATCGCCTGGGCGCTGGCCGCAGCCGCCTGCTACACGCTTTACCAGATCCAGACACGGCAGCTTGCCGCCACCGAGGACACCTGGACCATGCTCTTCTACACGGCGCTGGTCGGTACCGTCGCCATGAGTTTGGGCCTGCCGCTGTTCTGGTCGAACGAGCTGCCGACACCGACCGAGGCGCTGATGATCGCCAGCCTCGGCATCTACGGCGGCACCGGCCACTTCATGCTGATCCGCGCCTTTCGTTTCGCGCCGGCATCGACGCTGGCGCCGTTCGTCTATTCGCAACTGGTCTATGCCGCCCTCTTCGGCTGGATGTTCTACGACCACATCCCGGATGCGGTTTCAGTCGCCGGCATGGCCGTCATCGCCGGCAGCAGCATCCTCATGGCTATCCTCGAACGCCGCGCTCAGGTCTTGCGCATGCCGTAGGGACTCAGCATGTTGAGCGCGATGCTGCGGCCGTCGGCCTGGACGATGCGCACGTGCTCGCGGCGGAACTCGCGCGCATGGTGCAGGCCGCAGGAGTGCGCGATCATGTCGATCTCGCGGTTCATGTTGCTGCAGTACTGAGCCACGCGCTGCCATTTCTCATCGACGACGAGGCCGCGCTGCAGCTTGGCGTTGTGCGTGGTGACGCCGGTGGGACAGGTGTTGGTGTGGCAGCGCATGGCCTGGATGCAGCCCAGCGCGAACATGAAGCCGCGCGCGGTATTGACGAAGTCGGCGCCGCAGGCGAGCGCCCAGGCCGCGCGCGCCGACGTGACGAGCTTGCCGGCG
>JACRPB010000152.1:2236-3585 GCA_016214175.1 Rhodocyclales bacterium | reverse complement strand
CTGTGCCGCGGCCACTGTCGCGTCAGCGACAACGGCGGGAGCCAGCGCTGCGGCCAGCGTCGTCGTCGCGGCTTGGGCTGCCGTCGTCGCGGCCGCAGCGTCGGTCGCCACGGTTGCCGCGGCAGCCGCTACCTGAGCCGTCTGGGACGTCGTGGCGGCAGGACTATCACTGCCACTCGACAATGCAGCGGCGGCGGCGGCAACCGCAACCGCAGCACCGACCATACCTGCCGTAATGCCGCCGACAGCGGCAGTGGTCGCTGCACCGGCACCTGCGGCACCGGCGCCTGCTGCACCAGTACTCGCAGTACCTGCACCGGCCGCTCCGCCGCTACCCGTCGTGCCACCGGCCGCCGAAGTTTGGGCTGCCAATTGGCCCGAGACAAACAAAGCCGCCACGATTAGCACTGAAACTTTTTTCCTGAACATAGATATCCCCTAAATACAAAAGACAAGAAATTTGGCTAAGAGCATCGACGACTTTGTATCAAATTAGCCCGCTATCCCGCTACGTTAACCCAATGTATCACACATCTAAAATCTATAGGCTACCCGCACCCCAAAAGCTTTCGTGTTGTTTGCAGGCTCCTTTACCAGCGCGGTGGTCGTTCCAGTGGCCGTCGTCGTTGTAGCCGCCGACACCGAATCGGAATCCTTGACATTCCAGTAATCGACGTACGGCCGAATCGACCACCGATCAATCTGGTAGGTGACGCTAAAGCGCAAACCATAACCTCGCCGCTGGATGTTCCTCACGTCCTGGGCTGCCGTAATGCCGTTATAACCGACGGTATCCGAGAGCTTCGAATCCTGTTGCCCACGTAGCAAATGTGAAAATTCTATTGTACTCAGCAGCTTGGCCCGATTGCTCAAACGCGTTTGATGGGTCAGTCCAATCGGCAGCGAAAGGTAGGAACTCTCTCGGCGATACCCCGGATTTCCCGTGCTACTCAACCCTCGGACATCGCTGAAGGCGTAACGGTATCCAAGACCCGCATACACTGAAAGGACATCGCCGTTGAAGGCAATATCCTTCCCGGCAAGGCCTCTGGCCTCGTAGTACCAGTCGGGGCGACCGCTCATCGAGCCCGTGGTGCTACTGGTATAGGTGCCCTTTCCACTCTCGAATCGCGCCTCGGGCCTCAGGTACCATCCTCCGGCGTCCACAAAAGTGCCCGCATAATCGATACCGAGCTTGGTGGACTTGATGGACATGAGCGACGGTTCGGAATACTTGACGCTTGAAACCAGGACGCCAAACTCATGCCCCGCATTTGTTTTCGCTGTCGCCGTTTGCGCAATCGACGGATCAATCGCGAGCAGACACACCACCGCGGCAATTCCGGATA
>JACRPB010000152.1:0-2167 GCA_016214175.1 Rhodocyclales bacterium | reverse complement strand
TAGTCGCTGATGCGTCTCAGTCACGATACGATTTCCTCATCTGCGTGCAGGGCCAGAGCGCGCTACGCACGGCGCCCACAACTCCGTGCGAGCGCGGATAGTACTACCGTCTTTAACGGAGAATCAAGAGAATTTTGATGATGTTGACATCGAAGTGGGCATTATCGCGTCGTATTTGCCCAACCAAGCTCAAAGCGTTGCCGCGATAGAAATCAGTCCTGACCTGATATCACCAATTGCCTTGTTATTACTTTCGTTGGTGCCGGGAGTGGGACTCGAACCCACACACCTTGCGGCGGCGGATTTTGAGTCCGCTGCGTCTACCGATTCCGCCATCCCGGCCTGATCGCGGGTCGCTTAGAATGTCGCGCCCGAAGGAAGGGCGCATTATCCGCGAATCGCGCCGCGGCATCAACCGATGAATCTCACTCTCGACGATTTCGATTACGACCTGCCGCCGCAGTTGATCGCCCAGGCGCCGCTGCCGGAACGGACGGCGAGCCGGCTGCTGGTCATGGCCGGCGCAGAGCTTGCCGACCGGCGCTTCGCCGAGTTGCCCGAGCTGCTGGCGCCCGGCGACCTGCTCGTCATGAACGACACGCGCGTGCTGCACGCGCGCCTGTCCGGGCGCAAGGACAGCGGCGGCCAGATCGAGGTGCTGGTCGAACGGCTCACCGGCGCCGATGAAGTCCTCGCCCAAGTGCGCGCCAGCAAGCCACCCAAGGCCGGTTCGCGCCTGCGGCTCGAAGACGCGCTCGACGTCGAGGTGCTTGGCCGCGACGGCGAGTTCTACCAGTTGCGATTCGCCGGCGACGCGCAGGAGTTGATCGAACGCCACGGCCGCCTGCCGCTGCCGCCTTATATCGAGCGCACGGCCGGCGCCGCCGACGAAGCCCGTTACCAGACCGTGTTCGCCCGCGAAAAAGGCTCGGTGGCGGCGCCGACTGCCGGCCTGCACTTCGACGAGGCGCTATTCGCGCGCCTCGCGGCACGCGGCGTCGAAACGGCGCACGTAACTCTCCACGTCGGCGCCGGCACCTTCCAGCCGGTACGCGTCCATAACCTCGCCGAGCATCGCATGCATCGCGAGCGCTGGCACCTGCCCCAGGCTACGGTCGACGCCATCGCCGCCGCCCGCGCCCGCGGCGGGCGCGTGGTCGCGGTCGGCACGACGACGCTGCGCACGCTGGAGTCGGCGGCGCTGGCGGGAGAACTGAACGCCGCCAGCGGCGAGACCGATCTCTTCGTCACACCGGGATTCGCGTTCCGCGTCGTCGACGTCCTCATCACCAATTTCCACTTGCCGAAGTCGACGCTGCTGATGCTGGTCTCGGCCTTCGGCGGTCTGGAAAACGTCCGCGCCGCCTATCGTCACGCCATTGCGCAGGGCTACCGATTTTTCAGCTACGGCGACGCCATGCTCATCCACAGGAACCGCGATGCAATTTGACCTCCTCGCCACCGCCGGCGCCGCCCGCCGCGGTCGTCGGGCGGCTTTCAGGTGTTCTCGCTCGGCGACCTGCGCAAGATCTCCGAAGACGGCGTCAAGTTCGCCTCGCCGATCAACGGCGACAAGCTCTTCATGCGGCCCGAGGATTCGATGCAAATCCAGCACGTGCTGAACTCCGACGTCGTCATGATCTTCGACGAATGCACGCCCTACCCGGCCGACAAGAAACAGGCCGCCGACTCGATGCGGCTTTCGCTGCGCTGGGCGCGACGCTCGCGCGCCGAGCACGACCGGCTTGAGAACGCCAACGCCCTGTTCGGCATCGTCCAGGGCGGCATGTTCGAGACGCTGCGCGAGGAGTCGCTCGCCGCGCTCACCGACATCGGCTTCGACGGCTACGCCATCGGCGGCCTCTCGGTCGGCGAGCCGAAGGAGGATTTCGCGCGCATTCTCGCCCACACCGCGCCGCGCCTGCCGGCGGCCAAGCCGCGCTACCTGATGGGCGTCGGCACGCCCGAGGACATCGTCTTCGCGGTGAGCCAGGGCATCGACATGTTCGATTGCGTCATGCCGACGCGCAATGCCCGCAACGGCTGGCTGTTCACGCGCCATGGCGACGTCAAGATCAAGAACGCCTGCCACAAGGACGATCCGCGCCCGCTCGACGCCACCTGCGGTTGCTACACCTGCCGCCATTTCACGCGCGCCTATCTGCAT
>JACRPB010000151.1 GCA_016214175.1 Rhodocyclales bacterium | reverse complement strand
TTCTGGGCGAGCCACACCAAATGCATCGCGGTATCCATGCGTGCAGCGCCGCCAAAAATCGCATCGGCGAGCCCGCGCACCTGGGTTGCCGACGCGGCCGAACCGGCCAGTTCGCGGCCGAAATCGCCGGCGGTGACACGCGCATCGGCAACGGTTTCGTTGAGCCGTCCGATCTGCGACGACACGTCGTCGGTCGCTGCGGAAACGGCGGCGATGGCCTGGCCGATCTCGACCGCCGCCTGCTGGGCCTGGTCGGCCAGCTTGCGCACCTCGTCGGCGACGACGGCGAAACCGCGTCCGGCCTCGCCGGCCCGCGCCGCCTCGATCGAGGCGTTGAGGGCGAGCAGGTTGGTCTGCTTGGCGACCTGATCGATGCGCCCGGTGAGGCCCTTGATCACGGCCGTCTTGTCGCCGAGCTGAACGAAAGAATCGGCGCTTTCCTGCGCCGACGTCTGCGCCCGCCCGAGCGCCGCCGACATCGACTCCGCGGCCCCCGCCATCGCCGACGCCGAAGCGGCGAAGGTCTGGGCGAGGGACTCGACCTGCGACGAATTGCTCGACACCTCCTTCAGCGACGTGTCGACCTGGCCGATGGCCAGCGACAGGCCGCGCTCGGAGCGCAGGAAAATCTTCGACAGCAGCGCCTCGCGGGCGATCGCCTCCTGGGCCTGCGCCAACCGGTCGAGCATGCCCTGCATGCGCTCGAGCACGTTCTTGAAGGTGCCATGCAAACCGGTGACCTGCAAACGCCGCCAGTAGCGGTCTTCGGTCGAGGCCTCCATGCCGCCCAGCATTTCGCGAAACGCCGTTTCGGTCTGGTCGAGCGCGGAATTGAGATTGACGCGGATCTCCTCAAGCCCGGCATCGGCGTAAGAGCGCGCCAGACGCGCTTCGAGGCGGCCGTCCTTGATGCTTTGCGTCAGGCTCTTGAGTTCGTCGAGTGCGTGCCCGCCGCCGGCCGGCCTTGCCACCAGTACCACGGCCAAGGCGAGCGGCAACAGCGCCTGCCACGGGCCGAGAAAACCCAATCCTGCAGCCAGCAGCAGCAGGACGACGGTCGGCCAGGGCCGCCGTTCAGAGTGCGAAAACCAGCTCTTCATAGCTCATCCCTGCTGCGTTCAGTTGATCGACCAGCACCTGCGTGCCGGCCGCGATGGCGCGCTGGGCGCCGGCCGCCTTTTCCGCCGCGAGCATCTGGCTATAGACGCCGGCAACCGTTTCGACGGCGCTGCGCTTCGGGCAACGACGCACCGAGTAATAGCCGACGATCTTGCCGCCGGGGCCGAAATCGGGCGTGATGTGCGTGAACACCCAGTAGAAACCGCCGTCCTTGGACATGTTCTTGACATAGGCGAAAAATTCCTTGCCCGACTGGATCGTGTCCCATGCCAGCTTGAAAGCGGCACGCGGCATGTCCGGATGACGGATGATGTTGTGCTGAGCACCGAGCAGTTCCTGCTCCGTGTAGCCCGAAAATTCGATGAATATCGGATTGCCGTAGGTGATGATGCCGCGCGTATCCGTTTTGGAGACGATGAAGTCGCCTTCGCGCATGGCGCGTTCCCTGCTCGTCGGTACGATGGACTTGTCTTTCATGGCCTGACGATGGAAGCTGCGATTTCGCGATCATAGTCGATTTTGACGACGCAACTCGTCTCCGCACCTGGCGGAAAAGGCCGCAGCGCATTGAAAAAATCGATCGACGGCGCAATGGACTCGCGCGAAAAACATGCTGGGGGGATGTGGCGGAGAGGCAGGGATTCGAACCCTGGTGCCCACTTTCGTGAACCATCCGATTTCGAGTCGGCGCCGTTATGACCGCTTCGGTACCTCTCCGCGAGGGGCGAATTCTACCGCGAAGCGCAAGCCGACACCACCCGTGGCAGAATGGCAGGCCCTCCCTCGGGAGAACCCGCTTCATGCGCTGGCTCGCCTGCTTCTCCGTCGCATTTGCCCTATTGCTCTCGGCCTGTTCCCGTCTTGATCCTCCGGAAAATCGCGGCGAGTTGGTGGTCGGCGTCCGCGCCGATTCGGTGTTCTACCGGGAAGGCACGGAGGACGAGGCGGCGTCGGGCATCGAACACGATCTCGCGCAGGCCTTTGCCGACGAATTGCGCCTCAGGCTGCGCTTCGTCATCGCGCGCGACACGACCGAATTGATCGAACTGGTACAACGCGGCAAGGTCCATTTCGCCGCCGCTGCGCCGGTGCTCGCCGGCGCCGCCAACATCCGCTATTCGACTCCGCTGCGCGAATCGCGCCAACTGCTGGTCGAGCACGGCGACAGCGTGACTTTCGACGGCGACAGCCTCGCCGGCCATAGCGTCGAGACCCTGCCCGGCGCACCGGAAAAGCGGACGCTGGACCAGCTCCCGGAAGGCGAAGCGCCGACCGTCGTCGAAGTCGCCGCCGCCGGCGAAGTCGAGCTTCTGGCGCGCGTCGCCAACCGCCGCGCGGAACTCGCGGCCGTCGATCGCGCGCACTTCGACATTGCCGTCAATTTCTATCCGGACCTGGTCATCGCAAGAGAACTGCCGGAAAAGGTCGCCTACGTCTGGGCGTTTCATGTGGATGACGTCGCCCTGCAAGCGAAGGCGGAAGACTTTCTCGCCCGCGTTCGGGGCGACGGCACCCTGGCGCGCCTGAATGACCGCTATTTCGGCCACATCCGCCGCATCAACGCAACCAACATGGAGCAGTTCCTCGGCTACCTGCAGACGCGACTGCCGCATTTTCGCGCCGAGTTCCAGCAGGCGCAGTTGCTGACCGGCATCGACTGGCGCCTGCTGGCGGCGCTGGCCTATCAGGAATCCACCTGGGATCCCCTCGCCACTTCGCCCACCGGCGTGCGCGGCATGATGATGCTGACCGAGGAGACTGCCGACCGCTTGCGCGTTTCCAACCGCCTCGATGCGCGCCAAAGCATCCGTGCCGGCGCGCGCTACCTGGCCGACCTCATCGAAGCGATGCCCGACGCGACGAAAAATCCGGATCGGACGTGGCTGGCGCTGGCTGCCTACAACCTCGGCCTCGGCCATCTCAACGGCGCCCGCGCCATCGCCAAGGGCCTCAAGCGCGACCCCGATTCCTGGTACGAGATGAAGAAGGTTCTGCCGCTGCTGTCGCGGCCCGAGTACTACTTCAGGCTGAAAGCCGGCCGCGCCCGCGGCGGCGAGGCGGTGATCATGGTCGAGAACATCCGCAACTTCTACAGCGTGCTGACCCGTTTCGAACGGGCCTATACCCCGTTGGACAAGCTGCCGGAAATGATTTCCTTCCCGCCCATGTAGGGGCGCAGGGCGCGAGGCACGGTCACGCTGCCGTCGGCGTTCTGGCCGTTTTCCAATACGGCCACCAGCGTGCGGCCGACCGCGAGCCCCGACCCGTTGAGCGTATGCACCAGTTCCGGCTTGTTCTTTTCGTTGCGGAAACGCGCCTGCATGCGCCGCGCCTGGAAAGCTTCGAAGTTCGAGCAGGAGGAGATTTCGCGGTAGGTGTTCTGCGCCGGCAGCCAGACTTCGAGGTCGTAGGTCTTGGCCGACGAGAAGCCCATATCGCCGGAGCACAGCGCCACCTTGCGGTAGGGCAGCTCCAGCCTTTGCAGAATCGCTTCGGCGTGGCCGGTGAGCTGCTCCAGCGCCTCCCAGGACTTCTCCGGATGGACGATTTGCACGATCTCGACCTTGTCGAACTGGTGCTGGCGGATCATGCCGCGCGTGTCCTTGCCGTAGGAACCGGCCTCGGAACGGAAGCACGGCGTGTGGCAGACGAACTTCAGCGGCAGCTTCGCCAAATCGACGATCTCGCCGCGCACGATGTTGGTCACCGGCACTTCGGCCGTGGGGATCAGGTAGAGCTTGCTGCCGTCGGCGCGCGGCACCTGGAACAGGTCTTCCTCGAATTTCGGCAACTGGCCGGTGCCGAACATGCTGTCGGGATTGACGAGATAGGGCGTATAGACCTCGGTGTAACCGTGTTCGTTCGTATGCGTGTCGAGCATGAATTGGGCGAGCGCGCGGTGCAGGCGCGCAATGTCGCCCTTCATCAGCGCAAAGCGCGAGCCGGTGATTTTCACCGCCGTCTCGAAATCGAGGCCGCCGAGCTTCTCGCCGAGTTCGACGTGGTCCTTGACCGGGAAGTCGAAGGCGCGCGGCGTGCCCCAGCGCAGCACCTCGACGTTGCCCGTTTCGTCGTTTCCCACCGGCACACTCGCGTGCGGCAGGTTGGGAATCACGGCGACGAAGGCGTTGTAGCGTTCCTGGAGCTTCGCCAGCGCCTCTTCATTGGCCTTCAGGTCGTCGCCGAGGCCGGCCACTTCCGCCAGCACGGCGGACGCATCCTCGCCCTTGCCTTTCAGCATGCCGATCTGCTTCGACAAGCTGTTGCGCTTGGCCTGCAAGTCCTGGGTGCGCGTCTGCAAGGTCTTGCGCTCGGATTCGAGCGCCTCGAAGGCGGCGGCGTCGAATGTCATGCCGCGCGTGGCGAGGCGCTCGGCGACGAACGGGAGGTTGCTGCGAAGAAGTTGTATGTCCAGCATGGTGAAACCCTTTACTTGGATTTGGCTTTGCGGTCGAGCTCGCGCAAATGCGCGAGCTTGTCGGATATCTTGGCTTCCAGCCCGCGCGGCGTCGGCTTGTACCACGCGATCTGCGGCATGCCGTCGGGCAGGTAGGTCTCGCCGGCGGCATAGGCTTCGGGCTCGTCGTGGGCGTAGCGGTATTCGCGACCGTAGCCGAGTTCCTTCATCAGCTTGGTCGGCGCGTTGCGCAAGTGTTCCGGCACCGGCCGGCTCTTGTCCCTAGCGACGAAGGCGCGGGCCGCATTATAGGCGACATAGGCGGCGTTCGACTTCGGCGCCACGGCCATGTAGAGCACGGCGTTGGCCAACGCCAGTTCGCCCTCGGGTGAACCCAGGCGCTCGTAGGTAGCGCAGGCGGCGAGCGCGATCTCGAGCGCGCGCGGGTCGGCCAGGCCGATGTCCTCGGACGCCATGCGCACGATGCGCCGCCCCATGTAGAGCGGATCGGCACCGCCGTCGAGCATGCGCACCAGCCAGTAGAGCGCGGCGTCCGGGTTGGAGCCGCGCACCGACTTGTGCAGAGCCGAGATCTGGTCGTAGAAGGCGTCGCCGCCCTTGTCGAAGCGGCGCAGGTCGGAGGCCAGCGCCGCTTCGAGAAACGTCGCATCGACCTTGCGCGTGCCGGCGGTGGCCGCCGCGGTCTTGATGGTTTCGAGCACGTTGAGCAGCTTGCGCGCATCGCCGTCGGCATAGCCGATCAGGCGGTCGCGCGCGTCGGTGTCGAACTCGACGTCGGCGAAGGCGCTGGCGCGTGCACGCTCGAAGAGCAGCGCCAGTTCGTCTTCCGCAAGACTCTTCAGCACATAGACCGCGGCGCGCGAGAGCACATAGGGCAGGAAGGCATCCTGCTGCGCCTTGTTGAAGCGATGCACTTCGTCGACGAAGAGGATGGTGCGCCGACCGCTCTGTGCCAGCGTCAGCTCGGCCTGCTGCATCGCCTCGCGGATGTCCTTGACGCCCGAGAACACGGCCGAGAGCGCGATGAATTCGGCGTCGAAGCTGTCGGCCATCAGCCGCGCCAGCGTCGTCTTGCCGACGCCCGGCGGGCCCCAGAAGATCATCGAATGCGGCGTCTTCGACTCGAAGGCCAGGCGCAGCGGCTTGCCGGGACCGACCAGGTGAGCCTGGCCGATCACCTCGTCCAGCGTCTGCGGCCGCAGCAGTTCGGCCAGCGGCGCGTGCGGCTTCGCCTCGAAGAGATCGCTACTCGCCAACGACATCGGCACCCTTCGGGGCGGTGAACTTGAAAGTGTCCTTCGGCAGCGCCGGATTCGACAGAAATTCCGCGAACAGCAGGGTCGTCACCTGGCCGAAGTTGTCGCGGATTTCCATCATCTGCGGCAGATTGTTCCTGAAGCCGATGCGCACGCGCTCGAAAGTGCCGTCGGCCGCCTTGGGCGTGGCGTCGACCATTTCGTAGCCTTCGGCCTGCCCGGCATCCTTGAGCACGAAATGGCCGTCGAGATCGCCCCCGGCCAGCAGTGCCGCGGGGCTGGAGCCGAGTGCCTTGCCGAGCTTTTTCACGGTCACCTGGTTGAGGTCGGGATCGAAGCTCCAGAGCTTGTCGCCATCGCTGACCAGCAGTTGCGGATAGGGCTTCTCGTAGGCCCAGCGGAACTTGCCCGGCCGCTGCAAATAGAAGCTGCCGGCCGACTGCTGCGGTTTGCGGCCCGACTTCGAGGCCACGCTCTGCACGAAATGACCGCGCGCGCTCTGGGTCGTTTCGAGAAAGGTCTTGAGTTGGTCCAGCCCCGAAGCATGAGCGGCCAACGGGGCGGCGAAGAAGAGCGCAAAGGCGAGAAGTCGTTTCGTCATAGAGCCAGGTCGGGAAGATAGGCGATGTCCCCAACGGTCCTCGCCTTGTCGAAATATTTCCGGTCGGCCGTCACCAGCACGGCGCCCGGCGTATGCAAAGCGACCGCATGGTACAGGGTATCGAACAGGTGATGTCCCAAGCGTAGCGCCAGCGTGCAAGCGGTCTCGTAGAGCACGGGATCGCCGGCCTGCTCAAACTCCACCGCCATCAGATCGGCAAGGTCGGCCAGCGCCTCCTGGGGCTTCTCGCAAGCCAGTACGGCGCCCATCTCGGCGATGAAATGAGGCGGTTGCAGCATCCGCACCCGACCGTCGTCGATTCCCGCGAGTATCGTCAGCGCCGACTGCGCATGTTCTTCGTCGCGGCGGAAGCGAAGAAACCACATGGCGGCGACGCTGGCATCCACCACCAGGATCACGGCCGGCCCTGCTCGCGCGCCTTGCGGACGGATGCCGCCGTAATCATCGGAGCGGTCTCGCGTCGCGCCAGGATGCGGCCGATGGCGGCATGGCTGCGCTCCTTGCGTTTGGCGCGCTCGACCGCCTCGACCATCAGTTCGGCAATGATCGCGCTCTTGTTCTGGCCGGAGAAGGTGGCGTTGAACTGCTCCTTGACGTCGTCGGGCACGCTGAAATTGACGGTGGACATGACGAACACCCCTCACTTGTTGAAGATTTCAACAAAGTATACGGGGATGGCGGGGAACAGGCAAATGCGCGAAAAGGCTATTCGGTGCGTTCCGGCGCCAACACTTCGCGATTGCCGGCGCAGAGTGCCGAATCTCCGTTAACCCCGCACACCGTAGTCAGGCATGGACATGCTTGTCCGGCTCGACCGACAGCCGCATGCCGACCGACTTCAGCACTGCCAACAAGGTTCTCAGGGTGGGATTCCCTTTGGGCGATAGCGAGCGGTAAAGGGCTTCGCGGCTGATGCCCGCTTGGGCGGCGATCGCGCCGAGGCCACCGTAGGCCTCGGCAACGTCGCGTAGCGCAAGCAATCCGGCGGCGCGGTTGTCGGGATCGTCGAGTTCCTCCAGCGCCGCTTTCAGGTATTCGACGGCAAACCGCCGATCGGCGCGCAGTTCCTTGATCGTTTCCTCTACGTGGGAAACCGAGGCTTTCCATTCCTTCTTCATGCGTTTCTCCGTTTCCAGTCGGCCCAGTAGCCTTTCGCACGTTTGATGTCGGCCTGCTGCGAACTCTTATCGCCGCCGCAAAGCAGGATGACGAGCGACTGAGCATGCCGACCAAAATAAGCGCGATATCCGGCACCCATATCGACTCGCAATTCGGTTACGCCTTCACCGACGGCTTTGCAGTCCCCAAAATTTCCAGCCATCACGCTCCGCAAACGAATTTCGATCTGCGCCCGCGCGCGAACGTCGCGCAAACCTGCCAGCCACTCGGTTACGGGAACGCTGCCGTTTTCAGCCTGATAGCGGCGTATTTCTATCATTGGCGCAATGTAGCTTATAAACTACAACAATGCAAGGCCACTCCGGATGGAACGCCTACTCCGCCCGTTCCGGCGCCAACACTTCGCGGTTGCCCGCAGCGTTCATCGGCGAGACGAGGCCGGCCTTTTCCATCGCCTCGATCATGCGCGCGGCGCGGTTGTAGCCGATGCGCAGGTTGCGCTGGACCAGCGAGATCGACGGCCGGCGCGTCTTCAGTACGACTTCGACGGCCTGGTCGTACATCGGGTCGGCTTCGGCGTCGCCGTCCGCGTCGCCGCCGGCGCCGCCCTCGGCGCTCTCGCTCGGCGGGGAAGCCAGAATGTCCTTGATGTAATCGGGCTTGGCGACCTTCTTCAGATGATCGACGACGCGATGCACCTCTTCATCGGAAACGAAGGCGCCATGGACGCGCGTCGGCAGGCCGGTGCCGGGCGCGAGGTAGAGCATGTCGCCCTGGCCCAGCAGCGCTTCGGCTCCCATCTGGTCGAGGATGGTGCGCGAATCGATTTTCGATGACACCTGGAAGGCGATGCGCGTCGGGATATTGGCCTTGATGAGGCCGGTGATGACGTCGACGCTCGGCCGCTGCGTCGCCAGGATCAGGTGGATGCCGGCGGCGCGCGCCTTTTGCGCCAGACGCGCGATGAGTTCCTCGACCTTCTTGCCGACCACCATCATCAGGTCGGCCAGTTCGTCGATGACGACGACGATGTGAGGCAGCGTTTCGAGCGGCTCGGGCGACTCGGGCACGAGCGGGAACGGATTGGCGATGGGCTGACCCGATTTCTTGCCCTCGTTCACCTTGCTGTTGTAGCCGGAGAGATTGCGCACGCCGAGTGCGCTCATCAGTTTGTAGCGCCGTTCCATTTCGCCGACGCACCAGTGCAGCGCGTTGGCCGCCTTGTTCATGTCGGTGACGACGGGCGCCAGCAGGTGCGGAATGCCTTCGTAGATCGAAAGCTCCAGCATCTTCGGATCGACCATGATCATGCGCACGTTCTTCGGTTCGGACTTGTACACGAGCGAGAGAATCATGGCGTTGATGCCGACCGACTTGCCGGAGCCCGTGTCGTAGATCGAAAGCTCCAGCATCTTCGGATCGACCATGATCATGCGCACGTTCTTCGGTTCGGACTTGTACACGAGCGAGAGAATCATGGCGTTGATGCCGACCGACTTGCCGGAGCCCGTGGTGCCGGCCACCAGCAGGTGCGGCATCTTGGCGAGGTCGGCCGCCACCGGCAGGCCGCCGATGTCCTTGCCGAGCGCGACGGCCAGCGGCGAATGCATCGCGTTATAAACCTGGGAGCCGATGATTTCGGTGAGGCGCACGGTTTGCCGGCGCGGATTGGGCAGTTCCAGGGCCATGCAGGACTTGCCCGGCACCGTCTCGACGACGCGAATGCTGACCAGCGACAGCGCCCGCGCCAGATCCTTGGCGAGGCCGACGACGGTGGAGCCCTTGACGCCGGTGGCCGGTTCGATTTCGTAGCGCGTCACCACCGGACCCGGCAGGGCGGAAACGACCTTCACCACGACGCCGAAGTCGGCGAGCTTGCGCTCGATCAGCCGCGAAATAAATTCGAGGGTCTCGGCGGCCGGCAGGTCGGCCGGATTGTGGCTGGCCTCATCGAGCAGGTGCAGCGGCGGCAGGGCGCCGCCGGGCGCATCGAAAAACAGCGGCGCCTGGCGCTCCTTCTCGGCGCGGGCGATGGCCTTGGGCGCAACCGGCACGTCGAGTTCGGCGACTTCGATCTTGATCGGCGGCGGCGGTTCTTCCTCGAAGCGCTTGAGATTTTCCTGCACCACGGCTTCGCGCTTCTCGGCGACGACGCGGCCGTAGCGGCGATCCTGCCAGGCGTCCCAAAGACGGATCGTGTTGACGAACGCCGTTTCGAGCAGGCCGCCGAAGCCCTCCAGCGCAGCGATCCAGGACACTCCGGTAAACAGGCTGAGACCGGCCGCAAACAACGCCAGCAGTATCAGCGTGCCGCCGGTATAGCCCAGATAGGCCGCCGTCAGGCGTCCGACCTCGTGGCCGAGCATGCCGCCGGGGGCCAGCGGCAGGCTGGTCTTGACGCTCCAGAAGCGCAGCGCTTCGATGCCGACGCTCGCCAGCAGCAATATGAGGAAGCCGACCGCGGCGACGTAGAGCGGCCGCCGGTCGGCCTTGAACAGGCCGCCCAGCCGGTGATAGCCGGAAGCGACGAGGAAGAACAGGAAGGCCACCCACCACCACGCCGAAATACCGAATAGGTAAAGCATGAGGTCGGCGAGCCAGGCGCCGAAACGCCCGCCGGGGTTGGCCAGGCGCTCGACCTGCACCGCGTGCGACCAGCCCGGATCGGCCGGCGCGTAGCCCCAGAGGATGAGTATGAGATAAAGGCCGGCGGCAGCAACGACCAGCCAGTGCGCCTCGTGCACGACGGCGGCGATCTTCTCGGGCAGCGGCTGGGTGGGGGTGCGGTCGGCGAGCGCAATCGACATGGCTTCGGATACACGTCCGGGATGCTGACGATTGTGCCCAGCCGGCAGACCCGAGAAAACCGAAGACAAGAGGGCTTACCGCCCTCAATTCCGCCGCTTAGCGGCGGCGGCGCGCCGGCACCCGGCGACTAGGCTTCGCCGTGGACGATCATCAAACCGTCCTCGTTCTCCTGGATCAAGCCCTGCTGCTGCAAATCCTTCATGACGCGGCTGACCATCTCGCGCGAAGCTCCGATCATCTTGGCTATATCCTGGCGCGAAGGCTTGCGCTTGATGACCTTTTCGCCGCTCGGCATGGTCTCGGCCATATCGAGCAGCAGGCGGGCGACGCGTCCGTAGACGTCGAGCAGGGCGAGGCTCTCGATGGTGCGGTCGGCTGAGCGCAGGCGCTGCACCAGACTGCGCATCAGGTAGAGCGAGATGTCGAAGTTTTCCGCCAGCGTCGCCTTGAAATCGTTCTTGGAAATCACGACCAGATCGCTCGACTGGGCGGCGACCACGGTCGCCGAACGCGAATCGTCGTCGATGACGCCCATCTCGCCGAAGAGGTCTCCGCGGCCGAGCATGGAAAGGATCACCTCGCGCCCCTCGTCGTCGCTCACCAGCACCTTGAGGGAACCGTTGAGCACGAAATAGACGTTGTCCGTCTTGTCTCCCGCCCGCAGGATTACGGTTTGGCGGGGAACGCTGCGCAGGGTCGATACCCGCGATATCCGCGCCAGCCGCTCGTCATCCAGGGCTTGGAATATCGGCAGCGTTTTGAGCGCGATTGCTGCAACACCGGTAGCTGTCATAGTCCAGGCAACAATTGTTTTAGGAGTCAATAGTATAGCGAAAACACGGGAAATTCCGATTGAAAATTTCTGCACCCGCGGCGGGGTTGAAACGACGGCATCCCGCCCGACGCTATAATTCCTCGTCCGTCTTCCCTGGAATTTGCCATGACCATCCGTCACGTCCGTCTGCTGATCCTAGGCTCCGGCCCCGCCGGCTATAGCGCTGCCGTCTATGCCGCCCGCGCCAACCTGAAGCCCGTCCTCGTCACCGGCATGGCCCAAGGCGGCCAGTTGATGACCACCACCGACGTCGACAACTGGCCGGCCGATGCCGACGGCGTGCAAGGCCCGGAACTGATGGCACGCTTCGAGAAGCATGCCTTGCGCTTCAACACCGAGATCATCTTCGACCACATCCACACGGCGAAGCTGACCGAAAAGCCGATCCGCCTGATCGGCGATGCCGGCGAATACACCTGCGATGCACTGATCATCGCCACCGGCGCGTCGGCGCAGTACCTGGGTCTGCCCTCCGAGGAAACCTTCGCCGGCAAGGGCGTTTCGGCCTGTGCCACATGCGACGGCTTCTTCTACAAGAACCAGAAGGTCGCGGTCATCGGCGGCGGCAACACCGCCGTCGAGGAAGCCCTGTACCTGTCGAACATCGCCAGTCACGTCACCGTCGTGCACCGTCGCGACAAGTTCCGCGGCGAGAAAATCCTCCAGGACCACTTGTTCGAGAAGGAAAAGGCCGGCAAGGTCACGATCAAGTGGAACAGCGTGCTCGACGAGGTGCTCG
>JACRPB010000150.1 GCA_016214175.1 Rhodocyclales bacterium | reverse complement strand
GCTGCCGCTGTTGTTGAACGTCCCCGCGCCGGCAAGTCCGTAGGCCGCGCTGTCGTTCAGGGTGAACACCCCGCCCGACAGGTTGTTCAGCGTGCCGACAAGACTGAAGTTCGAGCAGCAGCCGCCGTTGGCCTTGGTGATCGCGCCGCTGTTGTTCCACACCCGGTTCGCCCCCAGCGCTCCCGCCGTGAGCGTCGCCGTCGCGCCCGCCGCCGTGGTCAGCACGCTGCCCGCCACCGTCGCGTCCAACGTGCCGTTCGTCCAGCTCAGCGCGCCCCCGCTCGGGATCGTGATCGCCCCCGATCCCGTCAACGTGCCGCCCGAAAGATTCAGGGTGCCGATCGTGATTGCCGAATCGATTGTCGCCGTGCCCGTGGAGTGGGTCACCGTCTTGCCCGCGGCATCGATCGTGCCGCCATTGGCGTTGAGCGTCGTCGTGCCGAGGACGACCGCGCCACCGCCCGCGTTATCCAGGTCGGGGTTGAACACCATGCTCAACTGCCCCGCCGTCGATGTGATGTCGGCGTTCAAGTTGATGTTGTTGTGCGCGTTCAGCGTCAGGGTAGCGTCGCTGCCCGCGCTCTTGGTTATGGCGCTGCTGACGGTGATGTCACCGTTCCCGCTTGCGCCGGCGCCCGGTCCGGTATTGGTGGTGGTGTCAATGGCAATCGAGCCGCCGCCGTCGAGCGTGCCCTTGATCGTGGCCGCCGCTGCCGCGTCGATGGTGTAGTCGTAGGGATCGATCAGCCAGAGGCCGTCATTGACATCGACTTTCAGGCCGCCGACATCCGCCTGACCCGCCGAGGTCTCGACAAAGCCGCCGCCGCCCTTGGCGCTGATCGCGCCGCGCGCCGCGAGCTCGCCGACGATCTTTCCGCCTTCCTCGACGATGACAGTTACGTTGCCGCCCCGGGCACCGTCGGCCCGAAGCTTGGATGTCTCCGCCATCTCGATCTTCTTCGTCGCTCGCAGGAAGATGCGGCCGCCCACGGCTTCGACGCTGCTGGCGTTGAGCGTACCGGCATTCTTCACCAGTGCTCCGGCGATGCCGATGCGTCCGGCTGCTGCGACGATGCCGCCGAGGTTGGTGACATTGCCGGAGTCGCCGGTAATCTGAACCTTGACGCCCGGCGTCGCGGTATCGATCAGCTCGACAGTCTTTCCGGCCGCGAGAATCGTCTCGCCCTTGGGCGTGGTAATGACGCCTTCGTTGGCGACGTCGGCGCCGACGAGATAAACGCTACCGCCGAGCGGCGTCGTGATCTGGCCCTGATTGACGACGCTGCCTGCGCCCGGCGTCGCCGCGAAATTCAGGCGTTGGGCGAGGAAGTCGGCATTAGCGACATTCAGGGTGCTGGCAACGAAGGCGGCGGTATCGATGCGGGCGCCCTGGCCGACCAGAATGCCGGCCGGGTTGACAAGCCAGACCCTGCCGTTGGACGAAAGCTGGCCGAGGAGGACGCTGGGATCGACGCCGACGACGCGGTTGAGCACGGCGCTGGAAGCGGAAGGCTGGTTGAAACGAACAAGCTCGTTGGCGCCGATGCCGAACTTCTGCCAATTAAGGATGGCGCCGGCGCTGTTGTTGATGGTGAGTTGATTGCCGACCTGACTGATGTTTGCCGTGCCGGCAACGACCTGGGGACCGCTGGGCAATGCCAGGACGGGAAACGCCGCACCCTCGAAGATCGCAGCGACCGCGAACGCGAGCGCGCGACGGCGCACCGGCGGCGCCGCCACGGGCTTTCGCACCGATGTTGCGCGCGCCATGCGAAGATGCGTCATTGTGTCCTCTGCGGAATTTGTCCGGCTTCAAGTACAATTGTTTTCATAGGGATTTCCGGCACCCGATGGTGCGTTTGTCATCCCCGGAATGCAATGATGCAGACGGCTTAATACTTTCGTATCTCTTGGTTGTCCCTGCCCCCGATATCCATGCCCCGATCCCGCCGTGAACATTCTGATCATCGATGACCACCCGCTGATTCGTGACGGCATTGCCGGGGTGCTCTGCCGCATGAATCGAAACATTCGCCTGACGCGAGCGGTGGATTGCGGTAGCGGTCTGGCGGCTATCGCAACAGAGCGGCCGGATCTGGTACTGCTCGACCTTGGTCTTCCGGACGTTGCCGGGACAGTCGCTATCGACAGCATCCGCGCGGCCTGCCCAGACGTCCCGGTCGTCGTCCTGTCGGGCAAGGACGATCGCGAAACCGTATTGGAAGCGCTGGACCACGGCGTCGCGGGCTTTATCCCGAAGAACATGACGGCTGACCAGATCTGGTCGGCCCTCGGCGTGGTCATCGCGGGAAGCGTCTATCTTCCCGCCGGGGTCGTCGATGCGCCGACGCTGGCTTCCCCGCCGCCGCGGCACCAGAGCGGCGGCACCGGGCCGCGGGATTTATTTGCCCAGATCGGTCTGACGGATCGCCAGCACGACATCCTGCGCGCCCTGGTTGCCGGCTTGAGCAACAAGGAAATCGCGGAGCGACTCAGCCTCGCCGAACCCACGGTGAAGGCGCATGTCAGCGCCGTGCTGCGCGCCATGAATGTCGGGTCGCGCACGCAGGCCGTGCTTTGGCTGACGCGGCGCGGCATCCAGCTCGACTCCTTGTGAGCGCCAGCGCCGAAGTCGGCGTCGACGCCGAACGCATCGCGGCGTTCTACGCCCAGGCGCCCGGCGCCACGCCCACCAATCTCTCGCTGACGATTCTCGCCGTCATCGTCATGTCGGAACGGATGCGCGCCGCCGCGACGAGCGACGCGACGAGCGCTGGCGTTACTGGGCGCACGGATGTACCGTGGCCATGTTCGCCTCGGGACTAGCCTGGGGAGGCGGCAGCGTCGCGATGTTCGAGCCCGATCAGCCCCTGCTTGCGGCATTCTGGTTGATCCTGATCACCGGCATCGGCGCTGGCGCGGTGGCGGCCAACGCCTTTCATCTGCCGGCGCTATGGGCGTATCTGTTCCCCTTGCTGGTCCCCAATATCGCGCGTACCGCCATCGAAGGGGGTACCGAATTCCTGGCGATAGCATTCGGGCTACTCGCGTTTCTGGTGTTCTGCGTCGTCCAGGGGAAACACCAGGCAGGTCTGATTCTTGAGACCTTGCGCATGCGGCATGAGAAGCGGACCCTCATCGCAGCGCTCCAGGTCGAGAAGCAGGTGGCCGAAGCGGCGCGACAAGTGGCCGAGGAAGGCAACGCGGCCAAATCGCGCTTTCTCGCCGCCGCCAGCCACGACCTGCGATGCCAAGGCCATGGCGCCGCGACCGCGACTGATGCCGCTACAGGGCATGCTCGACCGGCTTGAGTTGATTCATGCCCCGGTAGCGATCGACTCCGGCACGCGCTTATACGTCGCGCCAAGCCGAGCAACGATCTTCGCCGACGAATTACTGCTCAGCCGCATCGTCGGCAATTTCATCAGCAACGGACTCAAATACGCGCGCGGCGGCACCGTCGCCGTCGTCGCCCGGCGCCGCCGCGACCACATCGTAATTGAAGTGCGGGACAACGGCCCCGGCATTCCGCTCGCCGAGCAGCAGCATATCTTCGAGGAGTTCTACCAGCTCGACAACCCGACGCGCGACAGTCAACGCGGCTTCGGCCTTGGTCTCGCCACCGCGCGCCGCATCGCCGGTTTGATCGGTGCGCAAATCGGCTTGCGTTCCCAGACGGGACGCGGCAGCGTGTTTTCGGTTGCCCTTCCGCGCGAAGCTTCGACCACTCCGATGCCCCCTCCCGTTGCGGCAGAATCGGGATAAGCGGCGGCACTCGGGGGG
>JACRPB010000170.1 GCA_016214175.1 Rhodocyclales bacterium | reverse complement strand
TCGAACCAGACGTCGAGCGTGTCGTTCATCTTGTCGTAGTGCGCAGCGTCCTCGCCCAACAACTCCTTGGCGTCGAGCGCGAACCAAGCTTCGATGCCGCCCGCTTCTATGCGCTTGGCCACTTCCTCCACCAGTTCCAGCGTGCGCGGATGCGGCTCGCCGCTTTCCTTGTGCAGGAAGAAGGGGATCGGCACGCCCCAGTTGCGCTGGCGCGAGACGCACCAGTCGGGACGGTTGGCGATCATGGCGTTGAGTCGTGCCTTGCCCCAGCCGGGGAAGAACTCGGTCGCGGCGACGGCGGCCAGCGCGGTGTCGCGCAATGTCGCCGCGCCGTCGGCCGGTTGCCGGTCCATACCCGCGAACCATTGCGTCGTGGCGCGGTAGATGATCGGCGTCTTGTGGCGCCAGCAATGCATGTAGCTGTGCACGATCTCGCCGCTGGCCATGAGGCTGCCGACCTCGGCGAGCTTCTCGATGATCGCGGCGTTGGCCTTCCAGACGTTCATGCCGCCGAAGAACGGCAGGCTCTCGCTGAAACGGCCGTCGCCCTGCACCGGCGTCAGGATGTCTTCGCTGCGCATACCGGCGCGGCGACAGGAATCGAAGTCCTCGACGCCGTAGGCCGGCGCGCTATGCACGACGCCGGTACCAGTGTCGAGCGTCACATACTCGCCGAGGAAGACCGGCGACTTGCGATCGTAGAAGGGATGGCATACTCGCCGAGGAAGACCAGCGACTTGCGATCGTAGAAGGGATGGCGGAATTCCATGCGATCGAGCGCCGAGCCGCGGGCCGCGCCTAGCACGCGGCCGGCGATGCCGTAGCGCTCCAGCACCTGGGCGCGCAGTTCGGCGGCGAGGATCAGCAGGCCGCGCTCCGTGTCCACCAGTTCGTAGACGAACTCCGGATGCACGTTCAGCGCCTGGTTGCCGGGGATGGTCCAGGGCGTGGTGGTCCAGATCACCGCATAGGCCGTCTTGTCGGGCAGCGCCGCCAGATTGAAGACGCCGGCGAGACGCCCGCGCTCCTCGGCGGCCAGCGGAAAGGCGACGTCGATGGCCGGCGACTTCTTGTCCTGGTATTCGACTTCGGCCTCGGCCAGCGCCGAGTGGCAATCGAAGCACCAATTCACCGGCTTCAGGCCCTTGAACAGGAAGCCCTTGCGGTACATCGCGCCCAGCGCCCGAATTTCGTCGGCCTCGTTGCGGTACTCCATCGTCTTGTAGGGGCGATCCCACTCGCCGAGCACGCCGAGGCGGATGAAATCCTTCTTCTGGCGTTCGACCTGTTCGTCGGCGTAGCTGCGGCACAGCGCACGCGCCTGGTTGGCGGGCAGGTGCTTGCCGTGGGTCTTCTCGATCTGGTGCTCGATGGGCAGGCCGTGGCAGTCCCAGCCCGGCACGTAGGGCGCATCGTAGCCGGCGAGCGTCTTGGCACGGACGATGATGTCCTTGAGCACCTTGTTCACGGCGTGGCCGATGTGGATGTCGCCGTTGGCATAAGGCGGACCGTCGTGGAGCACGTAGCGCGGCCGGCCCTTGGCGGCCTCGCGTATTTGCTGGTAGAGCTTGCGCTCCTGCCACTGTTTAACCCAGCCCGGCTCGCGGCGGGCGAGGTCGCCGCGCATCGGGAACGGCGTATCGGGCATGTTGAGCGTCTTGCGGTAGTCAGCCATATCAGTTGCCTGCAAAGTAGTCTCTGGTCATTTCCACATCGCGCGCGATCTGGGCCTTGAGGAGATCGAGCGAGTCGAACTTCCGCTCATCGCGCAGCTTGTGCATGAAATGCACGGTGACGTGGGCACCGTAGATCTCGCGGTCGAAATCGAACAAATACACCTCCAGCACCGGTTGCAGGCCCGCCCCCAACGTCGGACGCACGCCGAGGCTGGCCGCGCCCTGCAACTGGTGTTTGTCGATACCGGACACCGTCACGGCGAAGATGCCGGTCAGGGGCAGGCGCTTGCGCCGCAACTGGATGTTGGCCGTGGGATAGCCGAGTTTGCGGCCGATCTTGCCGCCATGCACGACACGACCCGCGATCACGTAGGGGCGTCCGAGCAAGCGCGCCGCGTGCTCAAGATCGCCGACGGCCAGGGCATCGCGCACCGCGGAGCTGGAAACGCGCTCGCCGTCCACCTCGACCGTGTGCATCGCCTCGCAACTGAAGCCTTTTGCCGCGGCGGCGTTTTCCAGCAATGCGAAATCGCCGCTGCGCCCCTTGCCGAAGCGGAAGTCGTCGCCGATGATCACATGCCTTGCGCGGAGCCCTTGCACCAGTAGCCGGTCGATGAACTCGTCGGCCGTCAACGCCGCCAAGCGGCGGTCGAAGCGGCAGACATAAACGCGATCGACGCCGCAGCTTTCGAGCAGGGCCAGCTTCTCGCGCATCGACGTCAGCCGTGCCGGCGCCTGGTCGGGCGCGAACAGCTCGCGCGGATGCGGCTCGAAGGTCATCACCGCCGCCGGCAGGGAGAATTCGCGCGCTTTGGCCGCCAGCCGTTCGAGCATGGCGCGATGCCCCAGATGCAGGCCATCGAAATTGCCGATGGTCAGCACCGTCGGGGAAGACGCCTGCTCGGGAACCTTGCGAAAAACCAGCATTGCCGCTTTGCCTTGGTGGCTCAGGAAACGGAGTTTCAGAGAAGACTCATGCCCGCTTGCGGGCGTGATGTCGGAACTAAAAGGGGCGAATTATACGATGGCGACGCAGCCAAATGCCTCTTTCAGGGCGCCAGCAGCCTCGCCACAATGGGCTCCCAGCGTATCGCCACCCCTTCCAGAACGCCGACCGGCGTCTCTCCGGCAAGCTCGACGATCTGCGGCCGGCCGTAGCTCGTTCCTTCGAGGCGATAGATGGTCAGCACCCGGTCCGCCGGATGGGCAAGCCAGTATTCGCGCACCCCGGCGCGCTCGTAGGCGGCGAGCTTGACGATCTGGTCGTGGCTCGCGGAAGCAGGTGAAATCACCTCCAGCACCCAGTCGGGCGCGCCGCGTATGCCGCGCGGCGTCACCTTCTGCGGATCGCACACCAGCAGCAGATCGGGCTGGACGACGGTGGCCACCGCGTCGTCGGCTTCGTCGGCACGCGGCAGCAGCACATCCACGGGCGCCAGCAGCACCCGGCAGGGATGCCCTTCCAGTGCATTGCCCAGTTGCCGACCGACTTCGAAAGCCAGCGTCTGATGGTCAACAGAAGGCGCCGGCGCCATCATGAATGCCGTCCCGTCGACAAGTTCGTAGCGCACGTCTTCCGGCCACGCGCGGTAGTCGGCGTAGGTATAGCGGCTTCGGTCGCGCAGCGCGTAGCCCATGAGAGTCTCCAGAAAATGCAGGCGTCGCGGCTAAGTGTATGCAATACCGCGGCGCTTGTCATGCCGCGTCCGGCAGCATGCGATCGTCAGGCCAGCTTCGACTTCGCCAGCGGCGGATTCTTCGCGAAGTACTGCTTGATGCCCTTGAGGATGGCGTCGGCCATCTGGTCCTGGTAGGCCTCGTCGTTGAGGCGCTTTTCCTCTTCGGGGTTCGAGATGAAGGCGGTCTCGACCAGGATCGAAGGAATGTCCGGCGCCTTCAGCACCGCGAAGCCGGCCTGTTCGACCTGGCCCTTGTGCAGGGTGTTGATGGCGGCGATCTGCGCCAGCACAGAGTTGGCGAGCTTGAGGCTGTCGTTGAGCGTCGCCGTCTGCGACAGATCGAGCAGAGTGCGCGCGAGATAGGGATCCTTGACGCCGATATTCACGCCGCCGATCAGGTCGGCCGCGTTCTCGCGCTGGGCCAGCCAGCGCGCCGCCGTGGACGAGGCGCCGTTTTCCGACAGCACGAAGACCGAAGAGCCGCGCGCCGTCGGCTTCATGAAGGCATCGGCATGCACCGAGACGAAGAGGTCGGCCTGGACGCGGCGCGCCTTCTGCACGCGCAGCCCGAGCGGAATGAAGAAATCGTCGTCGCGCGTCAGCACCGAGCGCATGTTCGGCTCGGCGTCGATCCTGGCTTTCAGGCGGCGCGCGATCGACAGCGTGACGGCCTTTTCCTGGCTGCCGCCACGGCCGACGGCGCCGGGGTCTTCGCCGCCGTGGCCGGGGTCGAGCACGATGGTGACGAGGCGCGCGATGTCGGGTTTGGCGCCGGGCTCTTTCGCCCCGCCCCTGTCGCGGCCCGCCGATTTCTCGCCTTTCTCCAGCAAGGCCATCAGCGGATCGGGCGCTTCGGCCGGATAGAGGTCGAGCACCAGGCGATGGCCGTAGGCGCCGACCGGCTGCAAGGTGAACACCTGCGGCTTCACCTCGCCCTTGAGTTCGATGACCAGGCGCACGACGCCGGGCTTGTTGCGGCCGGCGCGGATCAGCTTGATGTGCGGATCGCTGTCGATGATCTTGTTCGGCAGGCTGGAGAGCACCGAGTTGAGCTCGACGCCTTCGAGGTCGACCACCAGTCGCTCGGGGTCCTTTACCAGCAGATGCGAGAACTTGAGCGGCTGGTCGTGTTCGAGGGTGATGCGCGTGTAGTCGGGTGCCGGCCAGACGCGCACGCCGAGAATGCTCGGCGCGGCCGCAAAGCCTGCGCGCGATACCAGCAGCGTCAGGCTGGCGGCGGCGAACCTGAGGACGTCGCGGCGGGCGGAAGAGAATTCGTCAGCGCGGCTAGCCATGCGCGGCCTCGCTCGCTCTCGGCACAAACGCAGGCGTGGCGGCCTTCTGCGTGCAATGCGAGCTGGACGCGCAGATCGGGCGCAGGCAGATATGGCGCCGCCTTGTCGGGCCATTCGACCAGACAGATGCCCTGCTCCGCGAAGTATTCGTCCAGGCCTGCATCTAGATATTCTTCCGGCTGATTGAATCGATAAAAATCAAAGTGATACAAGTTTAATCCAGAAACCTCATGAAGTTCAACCAGCGTATAGGTCGGGCTCTTCACCGGCGCCGTGTCGCCCAGCGCCCGCAGCCAGCCGCGCACCAGGGTCGTCTTGCCGGCGCCAAGGTCGCCTTCGAGGTAAACGATCGCGCCGGCGCCGACTTCACGCGCCAGCGCCGCCCCCAGGGCCAGGGTGTCGGCTTCGCTGTTAAGATGAAGTTCATGCATGACTGGCAGGCGCTGGCGGCGCAAATCAAGGTGTGGGGCGGGGAACTCGGCTTCGATGCCATCGGCATCGCCGGTACCGATCTCGCCGTTGCCGAAGCGGGGCTGACGGCCTGGCTCGGCGCCGGTTGCCACGGCGAAATGGATTATATGGCCAGCCACGGCACGAAGCGCAGCCGCCCGGCGGAACTGATACCGGGGACGCAGAGCGTCATCGTCGCCCGCATGAACTATCTGCCGGCGGAAACGGCGCCCGCCCCCGACCTCGCCACGGCCGTGATCGCGCGCTACGCCCAGGGCCGCGACTACCACAAGGTCTTGCGCAACCGCTTGCAGCAACTCGCCGAGCGCATCGAGGCAACGATCGGTCCGTTCGGCTACCGCGCGTTCACCGACTCGGCGCCGGTGCTGGAAGTCGAACTGGCGCGTCTGGCCGGCCTCGGCTGGCGCGGCAAGCACACGCTGTTGCTGTCCACGGAAGCCGGCTCCTGGTTCTTCCTCGGCGAGATCTACGCAGACCTGCCGCTGCCGGCCGATGCGCCGACCGGCGAGCATTGCGGCACCTGCCGCGCCTGCCTCGACGCCTGCCCGACCGGCGCCATCGTCGCGCCCTACCGCGTCGATGCGCGCCGCTGCATCTCCTATCTCACCATCGAATTGAAAGGCAGCATCCCCGAGGACCTGCGGCCGCTGATCGGCAACCGCGTCTACGGCTGCGACGACTGCCAGCTCTGCTGCCCCTGGAACCGCGAGGCGCCGCAAACGCGCGAAGAGGGCTTTGCCGTGCGCCACGGTCTCGATCGCGCCACGCTGGTCGAGCTGTTCGCCTGGACGGAAGAAGAGTTCGCGCAGCCGCGCCTCGCACTGCATCCCGCCGCCCGCCGGCGCGGGGCATGATTCCTACTGAAATGGGCTCTCCGCCGCCATCAAGGCTTGTCGCCCGTCGCCACCGGACGCGCAGGATCGGCGCACCACTCGCTCCACGACCCGGCGTAGAGCAGCGAACCTGGCAAGCCGGCAATCTCCATCGCCAGCACGTTGTGGCAGGCGGTCACGCCCGAGCCGCATTGCTGGACGACGGCCGACGTCGCACGCCCCGCCAGCAGCGCATCGAACTCGGCATGCAACTCGTCGGCGGGCTTGAAATAGACGCCGGCGTCGTCGAGGTTGTCGAGGTAGAAGCGGTTCACGGCACCGGGGATATGGCCGCCGACCGGGTCGAGCGTTTCGTTCTGGCCGGCGTAGCGTTCCTCGCTGCGGGCATCGAGCAGCAGCATCTCGGGCTTGCCGAGGCGCGCCTGCACGTAACCGGCATCGACCAGGCCACCGCGCGGCCGCGGCGCGAAGTCGGCAGCCGCCACTTGCGGCACCTCGGCCGTCAGCGGCTGCTTGGCGCGCTTCCAGCCGGCGAGGCCGCCGTCGAGCACCGCCACATTCTCATGGCCGAGCCAGCGCAACATCCACCACAGTCGCGCGGCGAACGCGTTCGCTTCGTTGTCGTAGGCCACCACTTGCGTGTCCGGCCCCACCCCGCAGGCGGCCATCTTCGCCGCAAAGACCTCGACGGCCGGCAGAGGATGACGGCCGTTACGGCCCGTCGTCGGACCGGACAAATCGCGGTCCAGATGCAGGAACAGCGCGCCGGGAATGTGTTCCTTGGCGTAGGCCTTGGCGCCGTACTGCGTGTCGCGCAAATCGTGGCGGCAGTCGAAGACGCGCCACCCGGCGTCGCCCGCGTGCGCGGCCAGTTCGGCCGCCGAAACCAGCAGACCGCTCATTCGTCGCCTGCGTCCAGCCAGTCGCGCGCCTCGGCCTCGTCGTTGAAGACGCGCAAGTCGGCAGCGACGAACACCTGTTCCAGCCAGGCCGTCCACGCCACCCAGGGGCTCGCCGTGAGCACGGCGATGCGTTTGAAATCGCTCTGGTGGGCGCGCGTGAACTTGATTTCCTCCAGCACCACATCGACGGTGAAATCGGCCATGTTGCGCAGGTCGAACAAGAGGTTCACCTGGCCGCCGGATTGCAGCTTCGAAATGACCAGGTCTTCGAGTTCCTGGAAGTCGGCGAGCGCGAATTCGCCGAGCACGGCGACGGTAACGAGTTTGTCTTTGTGGTCGATGGCAATCATGGCAAATCCCCAGTTGTGTTACGGCTTCACTATAACTCAGTCCTGTTCTGCAGGCGCGACGGGGGCGGTGCGCGAGAGGGCCGTAGCGGCGACGCCGCCGGCGACGACGACGGCGATGCCGACCCAGGCCAGCAGCGGCAGACTTTCGTCCCACAGCAGGATGCCGAAGATGCTGGCGAAGACCACCGTCATGTAGGCGAGGCTCGCCGACGCCAGCGTCTTGCCGCGCTTATAGGCCGCCGTCATGCAGAGCTGCGCCGCCGCGCCGAAGCCGCCGACGCCCAGCAGCAGCGCCCAGCCGCGCGCATCCACGGCATGGCGGTGGCCGGCGAAGAGCAACCAGGGCAGTCTCGCCAGGGTCGAGAACAGCGAAAAGTAGAACACCGTGCGCCATTCCGGCGCGCCCAGTTCGCCCAGCC
>JACRPB010000169.1 GCA_016214175.1 Rhodocyclales bacterium | reverse complement strand
GATCCAAATTGGCCATGGCAGGGGTGGCGACCAGGGCGGCCGCGGCAATGATGGTGGCTGCAATCAGTTTCATTATCTGTCCTCGTCAGAATGGTGGGCTCGGAAATCCGAGGCCGGAAGTCTAGCGGAAATTACCTTCGTCGCAAAATAAGCTGCCTCAATTCGTCGAACTCGGCAATCGGTGGCAAACAGCTAACGCCCGAACACAGCCAGGCGTTGACGCGATCGCTTTCCGGCTTGGCCAGGACCGCCGGCACGTCCAGGCCGTTGGGCAAGGCAAGACAGAGGCCGTTCCATTGCTGCGTCAATCGATGCTGCCAGTCGGCGACCTCGCCGGCCGGGCCGCGCAGGAGGACGATGGCCGGCGGCGCCAGCGCCTCCGCGAGGGCGTCGAGAAACGAAGCGCTGCCCGGATGGGCGAGTTGCGGCTGAAACAGGCGCAGCGTGCGGGCCGCCGCATCGAGGTAGCGCGTTTCGCCGAGCAGGTGGCCGAGCCGCTGCAATGCGCAGGCGGCGATGCCGTTGCCGGCCGGCAGGGCGTTGTCGAAGGCGGGCTTCGGCCGGTGCACCAGCGCCTCGTGGTCGTGCGCAGTGAAATAGAAGCCGCCGTCCGCCGCATCTTCGAAACGTTCCAGCAGCGCGTCGGCGAGTTCGACGGCCCAGGCCAGATCCGCGGCGACAAAGCGGGACTGCATCGCTTCGAGCAGGGCGGCGAGCAGAAAGGCATAGTCGTCGAGGTAGGCATCGAGATGGGCGCGGCCGTCCGTGTGGACGGCCAGCAGGCGGCCGTCGCGGCGGAGCGCGGCACGGATGAAATCGAGCGCGCGCCGCGCCGAGTCGAGCCATGCCGGACGATCGAGGATGCGCGCCGCCCGCGCCATGCCGGCGATGGTGAGCGCGTTCCAGGAGACGAGAATCTTCTCGTCGCGGCCGGGCGGCGCGCGGTGCGCGCGGGCGCGCAGAAGCTTGGCGCGCGCGCTCGCGACGAGGGCGCGATCAGCCGCGTCCACTGCGGCCGCGCTGCGCAAATGCCAGGCGCGGTTCTCGAAATTGGGCGGCAGATCGAGCCCCCAATGGCGCTCGGCGACACGCCATTCCGCGGCCGTCAGCAGGGCGCGCACCTCGTCGCGCTGCCACACGTAGTAGCGGCCCTCCTCGCCCTCGGCATCGGCATCGAGCGCGGCATAGTAGCCGCCCGCCGGCGCCTGCATGTCGCGCATCAGCCATTCCGCCGTCTCCTCGGCGACGCGGCGATAGGCCGGCTCGCCGCTTTGGCGCCAGGCCTCGGCATAGAGCGCCAGCAGCGGACCGTTGTCGTAGAGCATCTTTTCAAAGTGGGGAATTTCCCAGCGCGCGTCCACGCTGTAGCGGTAGAAGCCGCCGCCGAGCTGGTCGTAGATGCCGCCCGCCGCCATGCGGCTCAGCGTCAGATAGGCGGCCTCTTTGCCGTTCGCGCCATCCTGCCGCAGCAGAAAGGCCAGATCGGTGGCATGCGGGAATTTCGGCGCCGCGCCGAAGCCGCCGTCCTCGCGATCGAAGCTGGCGAGCAGCGCCGCACGGACCGCCGCGAGCGGTGCGGCGTCGAGTGCGGCGACCGCCTCAACGCGCGGCAGGGAACGGTCGAGCGCCTCCTGCAGCGAGCCGTTCTGGCGTTCGATTTCGGCCCGCCGCGTCTGGTAGGCGTCGGCGACGCGTTCGCAGAGGTCTACGAATCCGGGCAGGCCGTAGCGCGGCGCCTTCGGGAAATAAGTGCCGCCGAAGAAGGGCATGCCGTCGGGGGTCAGGAACATGGTCAACGGCCAGCCGCCGGGACGGCCGGTGAGCAGTTGGTGCGCGTTCTGGTAGATCAGGTCGAGATCGGGCCGCTCCTCGCGGTCGACCTTGATATTGACGAACCACTGGTTCAGCTTCTCCGCGACCGCCGCATCCTCGAAGGATTCGTGGGCCATGACGTGGCACCAGTGGCAGGCCGAATAGCCCACGGAAAGCAGGATCGGCCGATCCAGGCGGCGCGCCGCGGCGCGCGCGCGCTCGTCCCAGGGCTGCCAGGCGACGGGATTCGCCGCGTGCTGCCGCAGATAGGGCGAGGTCTCCTCGCCAAGTCGGTTGTGGAGCGAATCGGGCATGCGGGCCTCCTGACGGAGGCTCCACTATATACCCGATCAAACCAGTCGGATAACTCCGACCGGGTTCAGGGCATCAGTTCCTTGAGCAGGCTGTCGACGTCCTTTTGCGACAGCCGCTGGTCTTCGGTCGGTCCGCCGCCCTCGACGACGATGATGGCGCCGACCAAGGCCTTCATCGCCTTGCGCAGCGCCTGCCCGGCGAGATCCTGGAATTCCTGGGCGACGATGATGTTGGTGAGATGGGCGCCAACGCCGCGCAAGGCCGTTTCGATGTCGCGCCGCGCCCAGTCCTTGTTCAGCGTGTCGAGCGTGCCGACCACGATCTGCTTGGCGGACTCGGCCTCGATCAGCGACTTGGTGGCGGCGTCCGCCGTCATGCGCTCGACGTTGCCGAGGATCGCCGAAACCTGCTTCGGGTCGCCGGCGGCGCCCTTGCCGAGGCCCTTGGCGGCCTGATTGAGTTCCTTCGCCAGCGCTTTCAGTTCCTGGAGAACATGGCCGGTGGCCGGCTCGACATTCTTGGTGACGCCGGCTGCCGCCTTGCGGCCGGCCGGCTTTTTCGCCGCCGGCTTTTTCGCTGCGGCGGCCGTTGCCTTTTTCGCGGTGCTCATTCTCAAACCCCCATTCTCTCGAAGATCTTTTCGAATTTTTCATGCAGCGTCGCCGCCGTGAACGGCTTGACGATATAGCCCGAGGCGCCGGCCTGGGCGGCGGCGATGATGTTTTCCTTCTTCGCTTCGGCCGTGATCATCAGCACCGGCAGATGCTTGAGCGCCGGATCGGCGCGCACGCTTTGCAGCAGCGTCAGGCCGTCCATGTTGGGCATGTTCCAGTCGGAGACGACGAAGTCGATGCCGCCCGCCTTGAGCCGGTGCAGCGCGACGGCGCCGTCCTCGGCTTCTTCGACATTGACGAATCCCAGCTCTTTGAGCAGGTTGCGCACGATGCGGCGCATGGTCGAGAAGTCGGCGACGACCAGGAATTTGAGGGAAGCGCGATCGGCCATTCTTCTTATGCTGTTGCGGTGGATAGGCGCGACCTTACCACCAAAAGGGAATTTATGCGCAACCGGTCATGCGTCAAGAAGCGCGCGCCACCAGCGCCGCCGCCCCTCCGGCGGCGGCCGCAGCGGCTGCAGATCCTCCGGCGCCACGCGGCTCATGACCCAGCCCGGCAGCGGCGGATTGTCCGAAAAGCCGCAGGAGACGCCGAGATTGTTGGGATCGTAGATCTTGACGAAAGACGGCCGCTCGATGTCGTCCGCATAGACGATGCCGCAATAGTCGTGGCGATGCTCGGCGCGCAGCAACGCATCGACGCGGCGCACGAACTCGGCCGTGTGACTAGCGTCGGCCGGCGTCGCCGGCACCGCCTCGCCGACGGCGTAGAGATACCAGCCGGCGGGATCGAGGCGCTGCCAGAACGCCGTCAGCTGGTCCCAGGACATGACGGACCAGAGGCGGCCCGCGTAGAGTTCGCCGAAGGCGCTCATGCTTTCTCTTCCGCGCCGAACACGACATACCGATTGCTGCCGCTGCGTTTCGCGGCGTACATCGCCGAATCGGCTCGCGCCAGAAGATTCAGCGAATCGACGTTCTCGGACGGGAACAGGCTGATGCCGATACTGACGCCGACGACGGGTTGTCGCTCGCCGAGCCGCCAGGGCGACATGACCGTGGCGACGATCTTCGCCGCGACCGCTTCGACATCGGCAATGCCATCGACTTCCTTCAGCAACACCGCGAATTCGTCGCCGCCGAGGCGCGCCAGGGTATCGCTCTTGCGCATCAGCGCACCGACTCGGAGCGCAAACTCTTTCAACACCGCGTCGCCGGCATCGTGGCCCAGCGTATCGTTGATCGCCTTGAAACCATCGAGATCCATGTAGAGAACGGCAATATGCTGTCCGGTACGACCGGCATAAACGATCTCATTCTGCAACCGATCAAGAAAGAGGCTGCGATTGACCAGCCCGGTCAGTTGATCGTAGAAGGCCAGGCGCGTCACCTTGCTCTCGGTGATGTCCTTGCCGGTGGAAACGTAACTGACAATCCGGCCGCCCTCGTCCGTCAGCGGCGAAATGGTCTTTTCCTCATAAAACAGCGTGCCGTCGCGCCGCCGGTTGATGAACAAGTCGCGAAACGAGAGGCCCTGATTCAGCCGCGCCCACAGAACCGCATAAAAGTCGTCCGGGTGCTGGCCGGACTTGAGGATGGCCGGCGTTTGCGCCTTGGCTTCCGCCTCGGAGTATCCCGTCACCGCGCTGAAGGCCGGATTGACGTAGCTGATGCGGCCTTTCGGATCGGTGATGAAAACGACGTCGGAAGTCTGCTCGACCACTTGCGCCAGTTGGCGCGCGCGTTGAGTCGCGTCATGGGCGGCGCGCTTGAAGCGCTGGACCCCGAGCATGGCGATGGCCCAAAGCACGAGGCCGGTGCCGGCAAGCGCCAGTCCCACCGTCAGTCGCGAGTTCGGGCCGACGGCCACCGCGGCGGTATCGACCTCGCTGACCACGGCCCACCACGGATCGGCGGAACTTACCGGGGTATTGCTGCGCGCCAGTTCGGCGCGCACGAACT
>JACRPB010000092.1 GCA_016214175.1 Rhodocyclales bacterium | reverse complement strand
GCTTTGGAGCCGAAAAACCGCAGGGCACCCCGCCGTCCCGAGCGCGCACCGACGTCATTAGAAGAGGGGTTTGCAACGTCATGCTAAGCCGCCACCGCATCGGAAACACCTACCACCGTACGCCGACCGAACTTGCATTTGGCAGAGGAAGGACAAGCGTCACAGCGCGACCAGGTCACTTCCGGCAAATCGATGCCGACGCCGAAGACGACCGAGGTCGACTTCAGCGGCGTCAGCAGATGGCCGCCGTGTACGCCGACGCCTATCCTGTCGGCCTGGGCCAAGCGCAGCACGGCGGCCTGGGCCGTGATGTCGAGGCCCGGATCGCCGGCATGCAGTTCGCCGGCCATGGCGAGATTGCGGCGCCGGCAGTCGGCGAACAGCCGGTCCTGCACGCGGCGGCCAAGGGCGAACAGCATTTCGTTGGCGACTTCGTCTACCGCCAGCGCCAGCGAGGCGCGCTTCTCGGCGAAGAGCCGCGTGATGCGGGTTTCGATGTGCGGTCCGACGGTGCAGACGCCGCAGCCGAGCGCGGTCAGTTCGCCCGCCTCGGGCAGCAGGCGCGGCGCGTATAAAGCTTCACCGCCGGCATGCAGCGTCTCTGCGGCCGGACGGTCGAGCGGCACGATGCGATGGCAATAGGCGGCCTCTACCAGTTCCTCGGCGGCGAGCAGCGCCAGCGCCTGGTCGCGCAGCCGCAGGCGCACCGGCGACAATCCGGCGGGCGGATTCTTCGCCAGTTCGCGCAGCAGCGTGCGGCCGCGGACCGTGGGCATATCGTCAGCCCGCGTACTTGCGCGCGGCGCCGAACATGGCGCGCACGTTGTCGACCGGGGTCTCGTCGGGAATGCCGAAGGCGCCGTCGAGAATCAGCTTGCCGCCCTTGTTCCAGATGTTGTCGACCAGGTGCTTGACCGCCGCGTCGACCTCGGCCGGCGTGCCGGTGGTCAGGAGCGACGGCGAGAGATTGCCGCGCAGGGCGACGCGGTCGCCGAGCACCTCGTAGGCCTTGACCAGATCGGTGCGCTCGAACCAGTAGATGCACTTGCCGGCCGGAATGTCCTTGATGATTTCGAGGCGCTTGGTGCAGTCGGCCTCCCACATCGGCATCGGGATCAGGTCGGCCTCGATCATGCCCATCAGCATCTTGCGGAAGGGCGGCCACCAGAATTCCTCGAACTGCTTCTGGCTCATGAAGGCATCCGGCGCCCAGTGGATGGGAATGAACACGATCGGATGATTGGCGAGCTTCGCGTTCTCGATGACCATGCGCGTGACGATGGTCGCCATCTTGTCGAGGACCAGTTTCAGTTTGTCCTTGTGGCGGTAGAGGTCCTTCATCATGCCGGTGGCGCCGCGGAAGTAGTCGGCGAGGATGTCGTAGGGCGAAGTCGCGACGCCGCCGTTGAAGAGCGGGAAGCCGGCGGCGTTGAGGCGCTGCACCCAATCGACGTGATGCGCGAACAGGGTGTTGGTTTCCTCGGCCGCGGCGACGATTTTCTCGAACGAGGCGCGCACTTCCGGCAGGGCGAAGGGGCGCATCGCGTACATCGAGCGCAGGTAATGCATGCCGGCGAATTTCGGCAGCTTGTCGAAGCCCTCGAAGACGCCGAGGATGCGCGGCAGATACTTGTGAATGTAGAAACCGGTCGGGTCGAACAGGAAGTCGTCGTACTCCTCGGCCTTCATGTATTCGCGGTCGAGATACTGGAAGGGCTGGTTGTCGCCGACGCCGTGGCCCGGCCATTGCAACTGCTTGAACTCGAATTTTTCCAGCATGCGGCCGATGGTGGTGCCGAGGATCAGCGGATAGACGCCGTCGGGCTCGAATTCCATCGCCGCGGCCAGCGTGACCTGCTTCGCCTTGTCGTAGTCGTACATCAGCTCCTTGTAGCTGATGCCGCCGTACTTGGCGGGCCAAAAGAAGCTGTGCAGGCCCACCGGCATGCGGTCGGGCTGCTCCAGGCGCACGCAGGCCAGGATGCGCTCCCAGCGCGCGTCGTAGGCGGCCTTGGCGGCGTCGCTCTGCTCGTGGGGACCGATCATTTGGCTCATGCTGCGGCCATCCAGTTCTTGCACAAATTGACGGCCTCGACGGCATTGACGCCGAAGGCGTCGGCGCCGGTATAGGCGCGCACCGTCTCGTCGATCTGGCCGCCGCCGATCATGACCTTGAACTTGTCGCGCAGGCCGGCCTCGTCGAAGGCGGTGATGGTCTCCTTCATCGAATCGAAGGCCAGGGTCAGGAAGCCGGAAAGGCCGACCACGTCGGGCTGGTAGGCCTCGATTTCCTCGATGAACTTGGCCACCGGCACATCGATGCCGATGTCCTTGACCTCGAATCCGTTGATGTCGAGCATGAAGGAAACGATGTTCTTGCCGATGTCGTGGAGGTCGCCATGCACGGTGCCGATCAGAACCTTGCCGAGCTTCTGCGCGGCTGCGCCGCCGCCCTGCTGGATCAGCGGTTTGGCGATGGCGCCGACGTTGTCGAGCATCTCGCCGGCCAGTACCAGTTCGGGCAGGAAGTATTCGCCTTCCTCGAAGCGCTTGCCGACGACGTCCATGGCCATGCGGCACAGCTCCAGCACGCGGATCGGGTCCTTCTGGTCTTCGAGCAGCATCTTCTTGGCCAGGGCCAGCGCGTCGTCCTCGTTCATGTCGGCCAGCCAGTCGACCAACTGCCGTTCTTCTTCGTTCAGGTCTGCCATCGTTTCTCCTCCGAAAATAAATGCGTCCCGCCGTTTCTTTTGCCGGCGGATTCCCGCATTATGCGCATGGTTCCTCGCCTGCGCGTTAACCGACGAGGACGACCTCGAAAAATGTCGCGATACAAATTATTAAATTGGAGGAGACAAGAATGAAGAAGATACTTGCGCTGCTGGCCGCGGTGCTGGTCGCTACGCCGGTGTGGGCGCAGATCAGGGTCGGCGTGACCATAGCGGCGACGGGCCCCGCGGCCTCGCTCGGGATTCCGGAAAAGAACGTGTTCGCCCTGTTGCCGACGTCGATCGCCGGCACGCCGGTGGAAATCATTCTGCTCGACGACGCCACCGATCCCACCAATGCGGCGAAGAACACGCAAAAGCTCATCGCCGAAAACAAGGTCGATGTCGTCATCGGCTCTTCGATTACGCCGAGTTCGCTGGCGATGATCGACGTCGTCGCCGACAAGCAGACGCCCTTGATCTGCCTCGCCGCATCGTCGCGCATCGTCGAACCGATGGACGAGAAGAGGCGCTGGGTTTTCAAGATTCCGCAGAACGATTCCCTGGTCGCCGGCGCCATCGTCGAGCACATGGTGAAGACCGGCGTGCACAACGTCGGCTACATCGGTTTCGCCGACGCCTACGGCGAAGGCTGGTACAACGAGTTCTCGAAGCTCGCGCAGGCGGCGAACATCAAGATCGTCGCCAAGGAAGCCTACGGCCGCAGCGACACCAGCGTCACCGGACAGTCGATCAAGCTCACCGCCGCCGCCCCCGACGCCATCCTGATCGGCGCCGCCGGCACGCCGGGCGTGCTGCCCCAGGCGGCGCTGCTGGAGCGCGGCTACAAGGGCAAGATCTACCAGACGCACGGCGTCGCCAACGGCGACTTCCTGCGCGTCGGCGGCAAGCAGGTCGAAGGCGCACTGCTGCCGGTCGGCCCCAACCTGGTCGCCGAGCAGTTGCCCGACAGCCACCCGTCGAAGAAGGCCGGCCTCGAATTCGTGAAGAAGTACGAAGCGGCCTACGGCAAGGATTCGCGCTCGCTATTCGCGGGCCTGGCCTGGGATGCCTGGCTCGTGCTCGACGCCGCGGCGACACGGGCGCTGAAGAAGGCGCAGCCCGGCACGCCCGAGTTCCGCAAAGCCTTGCGCGACGAAATCGAGCAGACCAAGAACCTCGTCGCCGCCACCGGCGTGTACAACTACAGCGCCACCGACCACGCCGGCCTGGACGCGCGCGCCCGCGTCATGGTGCGCGTCGAGAACGGCGCCTGGAAGCTGGTGCCCTGAAGCAGTCTCGGCGGGAGGAGCCCTCCTCCCGTCTTTTTCGTTGGAAGGCATCAGGTAGCTCCGGCGGCCGGCGCGAGCCGGCAAGCCCGCCTTGCAGCGATGCCGATTATGCCGACTGTGCCTCGCAGCGCAACTCGTGATTGACCCAGATGACGATGCCGAACAGCACCATGGCGCCAGCCTGGTGAGCGGCGGCGAGCGCCACCGGCACCTTGAGCAGCAGCGTGCTGATGCCCAGCGCGACCTGCACCGCCAGCCAGCCGATCATGACGCCGAGCGCCCGCTGCGCCTGGGGCGATTGCGCCGCGGCGCGGGCCTGCCACCAGAAGATCGGGATCAGGGCCATCAGCGCCCAGGCGATCATGCGATGGTCGAACTGCACCGTCGCCATGTTGCTGAAGAAATTCATCCACCAGGGCTCGACCAGCCACATTTCGTCGGGGACGAAATGGCCGTTCATCAGCGGAAACGTGTTGTAGGCGAGGCCGGCGCGGATGCCGGCGACCATGCCGCCGGTCAGGACCATGAAGAACACCAGGCCGACGAGGCCGGAGCCGAAGCGGCGCAGTGCGTTCGGCGTCGCCGGCTGCGCCAGCCGCTGCCGCAGCAGGCCAAGGGCCGTCCATAGCATCAGGCCGAAAATCAGGAAGGCGAGGCCGAGGTGCGCGGTGAGGCGATACTGGCTGACGCGCGGATAGTCGACGAGGCCGCTTTTCACCATGTACCAGCCCATGGCGCCTTGCAGGCCGCCGAGGACGAAGAAGCCGAGCAGCCGCGGCCAGAGCGCGCGCTCGATCCGCTTCGTCAGCGCGAACCAGAGGAAGGGCAGGAAAAACACGAGGCCGATGCTGCGCCCGAGCAGACGATGCACCCACTCCCACCAGAAGATGAACTTGAAGCCGTCGAGGGTCATGTCGTGATTGACCTTCTGGAACTCCGGGCTGGTCTGGTATTTGGCGAACAGCGCCAGCCAGTCCTGTTCCGAGAGCGGCGGCACGGTGCCGACCAGCGGCTGCCACTCGACGATGGAGAGGCCGGAATGGGTCAGGCGCGTGATGCCGCCGATGACCATGGTCGCGAAGACCATGGCGCAGCAGGCGAGCAGCCAGTAGGCGATGGGGCGGGAGGATGAATTGTTCATGTCACTGTGAGCCAAAGACTTCGTTCAATTGTTGCGTGACGCGGATGAAAGTGGTGCGCTTCGACAGCTCCTTGAGCTTGCGTGCGCCGACGTAGGTGCAGGCGGAACGCACGCCGCCGAGGATTTCCTGCAGCGTGTTCTCGATCGGGCCGCGGTAATCGACGAGGACTTCCTTGCCTTCGGAAGCGCGGTAGTTGGCGACGCCGCCGGCGTACTTGTCCATCGCCGCGCGCGAGCTCATGCCGTAGAAGCGCATTTTGCGCACGCCGTCGCGCTCGACGATTTCGCCCTGGCATTCGTCATGGCCGGCGAGCATGCCGCCGAGCATGATGAAATCGGCGCCGCCGCCGAAGGCCTTGGCCAGGTCGCCGGGCGAGGTGCAGCCGCCGTCGGCGCAGATCAGCCCACCGAGGCCGTGGGCGGCGTCGGCGCATTCGATGATCGCCGACAGTTGCGGATAGCCGACGCCGGCGACCTTGCGCGTGGTGCACACCGAGCCGGGGCCGATGCCGACCTTGACGATGTCCACGCCGTCGAGCACGAGTTCTTCGGTCATCTCGCCGGTGACGACGTTGCCGGCCATGATGGTGATCTGCGGATAGGCGGCGCGCAGCTTGTGAAGGAAATCGACGAAGTTCTTGGTGTAGCCGTTGGCGACGTCGACGCAGACGAGGCCGATCGCATCGCCGGCGGCCTCCTTGACGCGGCGGAACTTGTCGTAGTCCTCGCGCGTGATGCCCATGGAGTAGAACACAGTCGCCGCCGCCGGCAGGGCGCCGAAGAACGCCGTCAGCTCGGCTTCCGCGTAGTGCTTGTGCAGCGCCACCGCCAGTTGGTGGCCGGTCAGGGCGCGCGCCATGTCGAAGGTGCCGACGGTGTCCATGTTGGCGGCGACGATGGGAATGCCGTGGTACTTGGCGCCGGAATGGCGAAAGACGAAATCGCGCGAGATGTCGACCTCCGAGCGCGAGGTCAGGGTCGAGCGCTTGGGGCGGATCAGGACGTCCTTGAAGTCGAGCTTGAGTTCCTCTTCGATGCGCATGAGGCCCCCGGCTCAGTGGGTTTCGTCGCTGGGCGGCACCGGCAGCGGCAGGACGAAGATGCCCTCGTCGAGCAGATCCTTCGTTTCATCGAGCGAAGCGACGCCGCGGATGTTCCGGGCCGGGGCCTCGCGGTAATGGATCTTGCGCGCCTCTTCGGGAAAGCGCTGGCCGACGTTTTCGCTGTCGCGGACGTGCGCCTTCAGGGCTTCCAGCAGTTCGGCCTGGACGGCGGCCTGGCTTTCGCCGGCGGCGACGTCGCGGCCCGACGAGATGACGCGCGGTCCCGAGGGCAGGCGGCTCACCTCGTCGCTGTTGCACACCGGGCAGGCCACCATGCCGTCCTGCTGCTGCCGCTCGAAGACGTCGACAGAGGCGAACCAGCCTTCGAAACGGTGGTCGTGGCGGCAGAGCAGATTGAGGACGATCATGGCGAATGGCGCAGGCGGGTTCGGAACAGTTCGCATCATAGCCTTATCCCCTTCGTCCCGGGGTGCCGAACCGGGATCTGGCTCCGCCCCGGCCTGCGGATCGAGGCCGCTTATGTTGATGCCATCCACGGAGTGCGCCACTTCGTCTATCATGCCTGCGGCCGACTCGCCGATTGCCAGTTGGCATAGACGTAGAGCCCCACCCAAAAACCTGCTAGGGAGAAGTCCATGTATATCAAATTCAGTATGCTGGCTTGTGTGCTGTTGTCTGGCGCCGCATCGGCCGGAGATGCCGATTTCACGCTCGCCAACCGCACCGGTTACACCATTCGGGAAGTCTATCTGTCGCCGAGCCACAAGAGCTCGTGGGGCAGTGACCGGATGGGCAGCGGCGTACTGGAGAACGGACGTGTCCGCAACTTCAGGTTTTCCGACAAGGCATCCTGCGACCAGGACCTGAAGGTCGTATTCGACGACGACGGCTCCGCCGTGATTTGGGAAGAGTTCGACTTGTGCGAACTCAACAAGATCACGCTGAAGTACAACCGGAAAACCGGTGACGTGTCCGCCGACACCGAGTAATTGCACCGGATCGGGGCGCTTCGTTCGAAGCCGGATTTTGCGGCAGCCGGTTCGACCGATGCCCCGACCACTCCAGGTCAGCCAACTGGCGATTCAAGATAGACGCCCGAAAATAAATAGCTCGACTTCCCATGCGGCATTCGCTCGACATCAACGTGATAGATCGACATTCCGGTGGCTGGCAGAACAAGTGAAGAGCGTTTGCCGGGATACGCGGCGGACGGCTTGATCGCCTGTCACGAATGCGATTGCGTACACAGCATCGTGTCGGTTCCGGCGCGGGCCAGGGCGCTGTGCCGGCGTTGCGGTTCGCTGCTCTACCGCAACATGCCCCTTAGCCTGGACCACTCGACCGCACTCTATCTTGCGGCGCTCATTCTGTTCCTGATTGCCAACACCTTTCCCTTCGTGGCGCTCCAGTACGGCGACCGCAGCGAACAGAGCCTGCTGGTGTCCGGCGGCCTCGCCCTTCAGCAGGCCGGTATGGGCGGGATCGGACTTCTCGTGCTGCTGACCAGCGTAGTGTTTCCGTTCCTGACGATCAGCGGCATGCTTTACCTGCTGCTGCCGCTGCGCTGCGGCTACCGCCCGCCATGCATGGCGCCGGTGTGGCGACTGGTACGCGCCCTCAATCCATGGAGTCTGGTCGGCGTCTTCATGCTGGGGCTGCTGGTATCCGTGGTCAAGTTGCAGGACATGGCGACGATCGTCCCCGGCGCCGCGTTCTATGCCTTCATCGGACTGTTGGTGGTGACCTCCGCCGCAACGGCGAGCTTCGATGCGGCCGTGCTGTGGCCGCGGCTCGGACCGGCAGCGGACGCCGCCGCGGCTATCTCTACGGCGCAAGACGCCGCGGCGTTGGGTTACGCAATGTGTCATACCTGCGATCTCCTCGTTCGCCGTGCCCCTCCCGACGCTCGCTCGAAGTGTCCCCGCTGCGGCAGTGCGGTACATGGCGCGCACTTTTCCGCCAGTATCACCCGTACCTGGGCCTATCTCACTGCGGCGGCCATGCTGCTCCTGCCTGCCAACCTGTACCCGGTGATGACCGTGACCCGGTTCGGCATGGGGGAACCCAATACCATATTGTCCGGCGTCCTGCATCTGATCCAGGACGGCGCCTGGCCTCTCGGGCTGCTCGTTCTTTTCGCCAGCTTCATCGTCCCCGTCAGCAAGATCGCGGCGCTGGCGTTTCTGCTGCTTTCGGTTCAGCGCGGGTCCGTCTGGCGGCAGCGCGACCGTACCCTGCTGTATCGCGTGACGGAAGTGGTCGGGGCCTGGTCCATGGTCGACATATTTCTGGTGGGAATATTGGTTGCACTGGTCCGGATGGAAGGTCTGGCAACGATTTACCCGGGGATCGGCGCCGGCTTTTTCGGCGCGTCGGTGGTATTGACCATGATGGCCGCACACGCCTTCGATCCGCGCCTGATATGGCATGGCACCGGCCGGGGCAAAATGGCGGGCGTGGCCGCTCGCGAACCAGCCGGCAACGCAACCTGCATCGGGGGCACGTCTTGAACGAACCCGTGATTCAGGAGAAAGGCGGTCCATCGCTCATCTGGCTGATTCCAATCCTGACCGCCCTCATCGGCGGCTGGCTGATTTTCCATAGTTTCACCGACCAGGGCCCCCTGGTAACGATAACGTTCCGAACGGCGGACGGCATCGAAGTCGACAAAACCCGCATCAAGTACAAGAGCCTCGGCATCGGCATGGTCGAGGGCGTGCGCCTCAGCGCGGATTTCTCCAGGGTCGAGGTCCGCGCCAGGCTCAACAAGGATGCCGCTCACTTCCTGCGGCGCGATACGCGCTTCTGGGTGGTGCGGCCAACGCTCAGCGCGCGCGGAATCACGGGGCTCGGTACGCTGGTGTCCGGCTCCTATATCGAGATCGAGCCGGGCCAGGGCGCTCCGCAGTCGCTTTTCGTCGGCCTTGAGTCCCCTCCCGTCCTGCAATCGGACACGACGGGCAAGCGCATCACGCTGCTGGCGCGCCAACTCGGTTCCATCGACCGCGGCTCGCCGATCTACTACCAGGGCATTCTTGCCGGCGAGGTACTCGGATACGAGATGGCGAACGACTTCCGCAACGTGCTGCTGCACGCCTTCGTCAAGGCCCCGTTCGACAGCCTCGTGCGCAGCAATACCCACTTCTGGAGCGGCAGTGGCATCGACCTCTCGGTCGGTCCGGACGGACTGCGGGTAAAGACGGAATCCTTGCAGGCCATGCTGTTCGGCGGCATTGCGTTCGACACGCCCGACCCGCAGGAAGCGGGCGCCGAGGATGTTTCCGGCCTGGTATTCACCCTCCACGACGACTACAAGTCGATCAAGGACCTGTCGTACACGAGCAAGGTCCGCTTCGTGCTGTATTTCGAGGACTCCGTGCGCGGGCTGTCCGCCGGCGCGCCGGTGGAGTTCAAGGGCATCAGGGTCGGCTCGGTCATCGACGTGCACCTGGAATACGACGAACGCAATGCGAGCTTCCGCATTCCGGTGGTGGTTGAAATCGAGCCTGAACGCATCGTGGATCGCGGTGCGCTGATGAAGCGTTCCCCCAAGGAGGCGTTCCAATCGCTGGTGAAGCGCGGCCTGCGTGCTCGCTTACAGTCGGGCAGCCTGCTGACCGGACAGTTGTACGTCGATCTCGACATGCAGCCGCAGGCACCGCTGCGTCTGGCCAATACCGGTCGCGCCGAGCCGGAACTGCCGACGGTCCGCGGGGCCGGGATGGAACAGGCGCTGGCCAGCGTATCGGGAATCGCTGCGAAGCTCGACCGGATCGACTATGCCGCCATCGGCGCCGAACTGCAAGGAACCCTGAAGGGCGCCAATGCCCTGATCAACGGGCCGGCGCTGCAATCGTCGATCGCCGATCTCGCCACATCGCTGACCAGCCTGCGCGGCATACTGCGCGCCGTCGAAAGCCGTGCCGAACCGCTCACCGCGAACCTGGAGCAGGCCCTGGCAGCCGCACGCGACGCCCTGGAGAAGGCGAAGACCACCATGACGCTAGTCGATGGCGCCATTGCGCCGGAGGCGCCGCTGCACCATCACGCGGTGCGACTGGCACAGGAACTGACGGCAACCACCCGTTCGCTCAGGCACCTGGTCGACATGCTGGAGCGCAATCCGCAGGCCCTGCTGCTGGGCACACCCGCGGCGAAGGAAGCACTGAAGGACGCGCCGCAATGACGCCCCTGCGTGCCCGCCTGATCGCCGCCATTGCCGCTGCCCTGCTCTGCGGCTGCGTCACGCCGGGGCCGACGCCACGCATGTACGTTCTCACCCCCGTCGGCGAACCGGGAGCGAGCGCGCCGATGGCTGTTGCCGCAAAGCCAGTCACCGTGGTCATCCAGGACATCCGCCTGCCCCTCTATCTCGACCGCCCGCAGATCGTGACCCGCGATCGCGGCAACCGCCTGGAGATTTCCGAGAACGAGCAATGGGGCGGCCATCTGCGGGAGGACATGGCGCGCGTGCTGGCGATGAATCTCGGGCGACTCCTCGACGGCGAGCGAGTGGTGGCGGCGCCCTGTCCCGCGCCGGCGGCGCCGCACTACCGGGTCGAGGTGGATATTCTCGGCTTCGAGCGACAGCCCGGCGGACGCGTCGTACTCACCGCCCAGTGGTCGATCACGCCGGGAGCGGATGCCGCGCAGCGCGTCGGTTCCGGCGGCACCTTCAGCGGCGAACCGCTTGCTCAGGCCGTTTCCTACGACAAGCTGGTTCAGTCCATGAGTGCGGTCTACGGCGAACTTGCCCAGGCGATCGCGCGCAGCATTCGTTTCCGCATCGGGGACGGCACATGAAGACCTGCCGTTTCTCCCCGGTCATGGCAGCCGCCTGCCTCGCCACGGCAGCCATGGCGCAGCAAAGCGGCGGCGAACTGATCGAGGAATCGCTGCGGCGGCACGCGCAGCCCACCCATGTCTATGAGGAGCAGGCCCTGGTGCTGACCGATCGCCAGGGGCAGAACAGCTTGCGCACGGCACGCTACTACGCGCTACGCGACGCCGACGGCAGCAGAAGCCTGCGCGTGATCGAGACGCCCGCCGACGCGAAAGGCGCCGCGATTTACGTCGCTCGCAACGCCCGTGGCGGAGCGCGCCAAGGAACGGCGGCGTTCAGTCCCGTATTCGGTTCGAGTTTCTCGGTAGCGGACCTGGACGAGGAACAACCCCGGGACTTTCGCTACGAGCGCGACGGCGATCACGACCTCGACCGGGTACCGCATTACGTCGTGCGGGCAATCCCCGCCACCCCCGCCGGGGAGCGCATGGCGGGCTACCATGAGCGGCAACTCTATCTGCGCAAGGACAATCTGTTCGTCAGCCGCATCGATTACCGGCACCGCGACGGCCGCCTGGTCAAGCGCCAGACCTTCCGCGATCCCCGCCCCGACGAAGCGGGCGCCTGGCGACCGGGCATGATTCTGATGGAAGACCTACGCGATGGCGGACGCGCCTTGCTCAAGGTCGAGCGCCGCGTGCATTCTCCGGATTACGTTCCGGCGGCCCTATTCATGGGACTGCGGATTCAGCCATGAACGATGCCCCCCTGAGCCTGCTGCGACGCTGCTTGCGGATCGGCACCGAACATCCGCTGTGGGGCCTCGCCTTCCTGCTGGTCGTAAGCGTGGCAGCGGCTTTCGGACTGCCGCAACTGACGCTGGACACCGGCTTCGAGCGACTGCGGGGACGGGAGAGTCCCGATCATCAGGCCTACCTCAACGTGGCGCGCGAGTTCGGTTCCGACAATCGCACCTTCGTCTATCTGCGCGACGAACAGTTGTGGACGCCCGAGAAACTGCGGGCTCTGGAGCAGTTGCACACCGAACTTGAGCAGTTGCCCTTCGTCGAGCGCATCGACGACCTGTTTACCTCACCGACCGTGCGCAGCACCGAAGGCCAGTTGCACGCCCAAGCGCTGCTCGCCGGCGCACCGGCCTCGGCCGCGGACGCGGAAAGCGCACGCTCCGCCGCCATCGACGACCCGATAGCCACGCGCAACCTCGTCAGTCCCGATGGCAAGTCGATCGCCATCGGCATAGCGGTCCGCGAATCGACGCCAGCCGCCGGCGGCGAAGAAGTCTTCGCCGCGCTGGAGCAGGTATTGGCGCGGGCGCGCGACCAATTCCCCTCGCTAGTACAGATCGGGCCGCCGCGGATGGAGGCTGAAATCCGGCACGCTCTCCGCCACGACCTGCTCTGGCTGGCGCCGCTGGCCGCACTGGTGCTGACGCTTGCCGTATTCCTCTATTGCCGCAACGCATTCGCGGCCGCCATGCCGCTCGTTGTCGCCGCGATCACCCTGCTGTGGACCTTCGGCATGATGGGGCACGCGGGCATCGCGGCAAGCCTCCTGTCGGCACTGCTGCCGGCGCTGGCGGTCGCCATCGGCGCCCCCGAGATCATGCGCATGATCGCCACTTTCGACGAAGATCCCCCGCCCGCCGCAGATCGCGAACGCTCCGTGGAATTCATGGTGCGACATCTCGGCGCCCCCGCCGTGCTGACAGGGCTGACGCTAGCGCTGGGGTTCGCCGGCAACGCCCTTCCCGGCATCGGGACCATTCGCGATTTTGGCCTTGCCGCGGCATTCGCCGTCCTCGCCAGCGGTCTGGTCACGGTGCTCTTGATTCCCGTCCTCTACGCCACAGTCAGACGCAAGCGCGGAGCGGCGCAGCGCGCCTCCGTCGCGCGCTGGGTTGCTGCACGGGCGGCACACGCCGTCGGCCTGGTGCGCCAGCGGCGGACGTTAGCGGTTCTGGCGCTTGCTGCCGCCGCAGTCGCGGGCTTGGTGCTGCAGGCGCCCAGCCTGCGCATCACCCATGATCCGCTCGCCTTCTTGCAGCCGGACAGTCCCATGGCGAGGGCGGCACAGCGCATGCACCAGGAACTCGCGGGCGTAAGAGTCTTTTACATCACACTGGACGCCAATACCGAAGGTGCGTTCCGCGATCCGGCGAACTTGCAGCGACTGGCGGACATCCAGGCCTTCATGGCGAAACAGCAGATATTCGATCGCAGCCTGTCGCTTGCGGATATTGTGTCGCAGGCCAATCGGGAGGCGGCCAGCGGCCGGACCGGGGCCTATCGGATTCCGCCGACGCGCAAGCTGTCCAGCCAGTACCTGCTGCTGCATCGAGCCGAGGATCTTGCTCCCTACGTCAGCCATGATTTCCGGCGCGCCAGCATCGTCGTGCGCCACGATGTGCGTGACGCTTCCACGCTCAACCGCCATATTCGCGAGCTGCGCCTGGCCGCCGCCCATTACGGCGGCCCCGCCATGGCCACGGCCGTCGTCGGCGAGGGGCTGCTGATCAACGCCGCCGCCGACCAGATTCTGAAGGGCGAGGCCGCGGTGGTCGCTGCGATCCTCGTCTTCGTGCTGGTCGCCATGTCGCTGACTTTCACTTCCGTTAAAGGCGGCATCATCGCCCTGGTGCCGGGCGCGGCAACCCTTCTGATGATTTTCGGGCTGATGCGACTGCTGGAGATTCCGCTCAACATGGGCACGGCCATGGTCGCCGTCGTCGCCATCGGCGCTGCGGTCGAAGGGACGAGTCACCTCTTCTCCCGCTACAGCGACCTCTGCCGTAGCGCTGCCGACTACGATGCGGCCGTGGTCGAAACCGTGAAAAGCGAGGCGGCACCCATGATGGCCGTCAGCCTGGTCCTGGCCGTCAACTTCGCCGTATCGCTTCTTTCCGACTTGGCGCCGATCACGCAGTTCGGCGCGCTGGCGAGCGCCGCCATGCTGTTCTCGATCTTCGTCAATCTGCTGATCACGCCGCTCGTCATGTCCCGCATCCGGCTGGTCGGTCTCTACGAAGTCCTTGCCATGTCGATGCCGCGCGATGCGCTTGAAGGCAGCCCGCTATTCAATGGGCTGACGAGCTACCAGATCCGCAAGACCATCCTGATATCCGAACTGCGCGAGCATGGCGACGGCGAGCACCTGATCGAGCAGGGAACCGTCGGGCGCAGCATGTACCTCGTGGTCAGCGGGCAGATCGAAGTAGCGCGTTGCGACGGCGGAAAGCCGCAGCGGCTGGCCCTGCTCGGTCCCGGGGACGTTTTCGGCGAAATCGGATTCGTCCATGAGACCTACCGTACCGCCGACGTCAAGGCTCTGGGAGCAGTTTCGGTATTGCGCTTCGATCACGACCGGCTGAAAAAGGATCTGGCGCTCTTTCCGCACATCATGGCCAAGCTCAATTTCAACATCAGCGGAATTCTGGGCCGGCGCCTCGCGGAACTCGGCCTGCCCAAGCCCCCGTTCACGCGCATCGTCTCGTCGCCGCTCTGGAGGACGCTGGAGACCGCGCAGCTCATCGCGGAGGAGTTGGAAATGCGCATCCAGGCCGAGCCCGGGATCATGGAGT
>JACRPB010000091.1 GCA_016214175.1 Rhodocyclales bacterium | reverse complement strand
TCGCCGACGGCGATGCCGCGCCGTTCGAGGTCGATGGGATTGCACAGCGCCGCCGGGCCGCCCGCATGCTCGTAGAGCCGCGCCACCAGGCCGCTGCGGCTCATGCTGTGCCACTGGTCGCGCAGGCGGCCGCTGTTGAGGTGCAGCGGATAGCGCGCGTCCGGCGCCTCGGCGACGGTGCCGAGATTGATGGCGACGAAGCGCGCACGGCCGTCCGCCGTGGCGAAACGCAAGTCTTCATAGAGCCGCGCCTGACCGCCCTTGGCACCCTGCGGATAAGGCCACTGCTGCGGCCCGTGGCGCTCGATCAAGTCGTAGTCGAGGCCGGAGAAATCGAGATTGCGGCCGGCGGTCAGCCGCGCGTGTTCGCTGAATATCGCCGCCGGGTTGTCGAAGTCGAACAGGCGCGCGCTGTCGGCACGTTCCAGTGCCGCACCAAGGCGTAACGCGAAGTCGCGGGCGATCTGCCAGTCGGGCCGAGCTTCGCCCGGCGGCGCCACGGCGGCGCGCACGCGCGCAATGCTGCGCTCCGAATTGGTCATCGTGCCTTCCTTCTCGCCCCAGGTCGCGGCCGGCAACAGCAGATCGGCGAACGCAGCGGTCTCGGTGTCGCGGAAGGCTTCCTGCACGACGACGAATTCGGCTTTGGCGAGCGCGGCGCGCACCCGCGCCTGGTCGGGCAGCGACTGCGCCGGGTTGGTGGCGGCGATCCAGACCGCCTTGATCGTGCCCTCCGCCAACGCGGCGAAGAGTTCGACCGCCGTCTTGCCTGGCCGCTCGGGCAGGGCCGGCACGCCCCAGGCGGCGGCGACTTCCGCGCGATCCGCGGCATTGTCGGGGTCGCGGTGGCCGGGCAGCAGGGTCGCCATGGTGCCGGTCTCGCGTCCGCCCATGGCATTGGGCTGGCCGGTGAGCGAGAAGGGGCCGGCGCCGGGCTTGCCGATCTGGCCGCTGGCGAGGTGGAGATGGATCAGCGCCGCGCAGTTGTCGGTGCCGTGATGCGACTGGTTGAGTCCCTGGCACCACATCGACAAGGCGGCTTGCGACTGCCCGAACCAGCGTGCGGCGGTGACGATGTCGTCCGCCTTGACGCCGCAGGTCTGGGCGGCGGCTTGCGGCGTCAGTTCGCGCACGGCATCGCGGGCCTTGTCGAAGCCTTCGGTGTGGGCGCCGACGAAGCGGCCGTCGACGAGCCCTTCCCAGATCAGCACATGCAGCATGGCGCCGAACAGGATGGCGTCGGTTCCCGGTTCTGTCGCCAGGTGCAGGTCGGCCGCGGCGGCGGTGTCGGTGAGGCGCGGGTCGACGACGATCAGTTTGAGTTCCGGCTTGGCTTCCTTGGCGGCCATGACGCGACGGAACACGACTGGATGCGCATAGGCGGGATTGCCGCCGGCGATCAGCACGCAGTCGGCGAGCGCGATGTCGTCGTAGCAAGCCGGCGGCGCGTCGGCGCCGAGCGTGCGCTTGTAGCCGGACACGGCCGAGGACATGCACAGGCGCGAATTCGAGTCGATGTTGTTGCTGCCGACCAGCGCGCGCGCCAGCTTGTTGAAGACGACGTAGTCCTCGGTCAGCAACTGGCCGGAGACGTAGAAGGCGACGGCGTCGGGGCCGTGTTCGCCGATGATGGCGGCGAAGCGCGCGGCGGCGTGGTCGAGCGCTGCGTCCCAGCTTGCGCGCTCGCGCGGAGCGTCGTGATTGCTGCGAAGTTCGGGATAGAGCGCTCGCGTCGTCTGCAAGGTGGTCAGGTGCAGGGTCGCGCCCTTGCTGCACAATTGGCCGCGGTTGGCCGGGTGTTCGGGATCGCCGGCCACGTTGACGATGCGCCCGCCTTCGACGTCGATGAGCAGACCGCAACCGGTGCCGCAGTAGCAGCAGACCGAGCGCACGGTGGTCATGTCAGTGCTCCATGACGCTGTGCGTCTTCCGCAACCGGCGTTTGCGGTCTGCGCGCGCCGCGGGTAGCGGGTGGCCGACTCCGCTCATGTCCCCCTAGCCGGGCTGCGCCCGGCCATTCCTCCTTTACTTCGCTACGTCGGCCACCCGCCACCCGCGGCGGCATACGTCCGTGCCTTGGAGCCCAAAAACTGCAGGGCGTTTGACGCTCGCGCGGGTGGGGTGCCCTGCGTAGCGAAGTAAAGGAGGAGGCGGCCGCAGGCCGCCGGGGGACATGAGCGGAGCAGGGCACCCCGCCCGCACGAGCGCGCGCCGACAGCGATAAAGCAAGGTTTTTCGGTTTCATCCCAGCCTCAGCAGCACGCGGCCGTCCGCAACACGCGCCTCGTGGCGTTTGACGCAGCCGCTGTCGGGCGCCACGGCCTCGCCCTTTTCGAGATCGATGAGCCAGGAATGCATCGGGCAAACGACGCGCTCGCCCGTCACGATGCCTTGCGAAAGCGGCCCACCCTTATGCGGGCAGCGGTCGTTGAGGGCGAAGACCCTGTCCGTGGCGGTGCGGAAAACCGCCAGCCGGCCTTGCGCGGTTTCCACCGTGCGGCTGCCCTGGCGCGGGATGTCGGCTAGGGCGCAGAGATCGTTCCATTCGGTCATCACATTCTCCTTAGGCCGCGGCAGGCTCGGCGACAAGCTTCAAGGGAATGAACTCGCGCTTGTCGAGTCCCGCCGCGCGCTCGGCCCATGGGTCGGGCGCGTCCTTGAGCGCATAGAGCAGGCGCTCGTGCAACTCACGGCGTCCTGCCAGATCCGCGACGACGCGGCTCTTGACGTAGTCCATGCCGACGCGCTGGACGAAATGCACCGTGCGTTCGAGATAGAAGCCTTCCTCGCGATAGAGTTGGAGGAAGGCGCCGCTGACTTCCTTGACCTCGTCGCCGCTGCCCACCTTGCAGAGAAACTGCGCCACCTCGGTCTTGATGCCGCCGTTGCCGGCGATGTGGATTTCCCAACCCGAATCGACGCCGATGATGCCGATGTCCTTGATGCCGGCCTAGGCGCAATTGCGCGGGCAGCCGGAGACGGCGAGCTTGACCTTGTGCGGTGCCCACATGGCGAAGAGCATTTTCTCCAACTGAATGCCCGTGCCCATCGAGGCCTGGGTGCCGAAACGGCAATGCTCGGTACCGACGCAGGTTTTCACCGTGCGGATCGACTTGCCGTAGGCGTGGCCCGAGGGCATGCCCAAGTCTTTCCAGACCGCCGGCAGGTCTTCCTTCTTGATGCCGAGCAGGTCGATGCGCGAGCCGCCGGTGCATTTGACCGTGGGCACTTTGTATTTTTCCGCGACGTCGGCGATGCGCCGCAGTTCGTCCGGCGTCGTCACGCCGCCCCACATGCGCGGCACCACGGAGAAGGTGCCGTCCTTCTGGATGTTGGCGTGGGCGCGCTCGTTGATGAAACGCGACTGCGGATCGTCCACCGCCTCGTGCG
>JACRPB010000037.1 GCA_016214175.1 Rhodocyclales bacterium | reverse complement strand
GGTCTTGTCGCCGTGTAACGCCGAGTCACTTCGGCGCGGAAGGAAGCATTGCTTGGCTGCTGAGATCGAAAGGCTATTTCCCGGCATCGGCCCGAAGTCAGGTGAAATGTTGCGCGCCGCTGGAATTACTTCGCTGCAGCAACTTCGTGAGCTTGGTTCTGTACGCGCCTATGTGATGGTCAAGCGCGCCGCCGAAAGTAACCCTGATCAGAACTTCAACCCCAGCTTGAACTTCTTGTGGGGACTAGAGGGCTTGCTCAGTGGCGAGCACTGGAGAGACGTCGCCAAGAATCATAGAGCCAGCTTGTTGCTCGCTCTTGAGGATGCAGAAAGAAATGGATAATTCGGTAGGCAATTGCCAAGGCGCACAACCCGACACGCCGCAAGCGGCGTGTCCTGGGGCTTTGTCGTTGGGCCGTGTCCTCTGATCGGAGCTTTTCATGAAACCGTTTCCACTACTCGTTGGCGGTGTTGTTGCCGGACTCATCATCATCGCCGGTGAAGCCGTTCTTAATTTGGTGGTACTCACTGACGACTGGGCCAATCTGCTCTTGCGCTTTGCGCTTCCGCAACCAACCCCTCTCGTCGCGGCGCAGGGTGTGCTCAAGCTGCTGCTGCTCGGCATCTTTTCGGTCTGGCTGGCGGGTACTTTCCGGCTCGCCTTTCCTGAATCCAATCGCGCCAGCATTGTCTCGGGGCTTTGTGTTTGGTTCCTCGTCTGGGCCTGGGTGCAGTGGGGAATGCTGCTTGCGGGCTTCGTTACAGCGCCCATTGCCGTAGCGACCGTCGCGTGGGGATTTGTCGAGTTGCCGCTTGCCGCATGGGCAGGCACACGGGTGTATTGGCAATTGAATGAAAGGTCGTAGTGAAAGCGCGTTGGTGTATTTTCGGCTTGGAGAGCAAGAGTAATAAGGGTCAAAGGGTCAGACCCTGGAAACCTCAGGGTCAGACCCCGTTATTTCAACGGTTTTTCATGAGTAAATTGCCTGTCCGTTCAACCTTGTGGCACTCTGATGTCTCAAGGGCAGTTCAAAGGAAACAACCATGTCGCTTACCGTTGAAGTACTAGAGGCCGAGGCTCTGAGCCTATCAATTGCGGACCGATCTCGTCTAGTTGAAAAGCTGATCGTGAGCCTCGACACGGAACCCGGCGTCGAATCAGCGTGGGCCGAAGAAGTCGAACGGCGTCACGCCGAAATTGAAAGCGGTGCGGTAGCGCTTCTTCCTGGAGCCGAAACGCTAGCCCGCTTGAAGGCCGAGTTTCAGTGAATTATTCGCTGCATCCCGAGGCGGAGTCCGACCTTCGGGATGCGGCCGAATACTATTGAGAGCGCGCCGGCATTGCTTTGGCGCAGGCATTTTTCGCCGAGTTCGAGAACGCCATACACTTGTTGCTCCAGCACCCCATGCTTGGTGCAGCGTGGCTTCACGGCAAGCGAAGGCTTGTTATGAAGCACTTCCCCTACTCCATCGTTTATTCCGTTGCTGACCACGATATTCAAGTGTTGGCCGTCGCCCATCAGAGACGTCGCCCCGGCTACTGGCGGAAGCGGTAGTCCGAACTCTGCACAAGATGACACTATCCACTATTGAAGTCGCGCGAATTGAGAAGACCATGGCCAAGTTCATCGAGAGAATTCGGCCGCCAGCCCATATTCGAGATCAACTCGACTTCATCTACCGCCTCGAAAAGCAGAGCGTCGAGATATTTGAAGTCCGACCACTCTGGCGAAATCCGAAGGAAAAAACCGAGCAGCCGGTCGCAAAGGCAACCTTCACGAAGAACCAGGAAATATGGAAGGTCTATTGGCATCGTGCAGATGGGAAATGGCACCGCTACGAGCCCAAGGCTGAAGTAAAGACACTGAGTCAGTTCCTGTCTGTCATCGAAAAGGATGAGTACGGTTGCTTCTTCGGTTGATGTAGGAAGAGGAGCATCGATGACTTCCCCCGCGCAAACACCCAAACCACCATACTTCGCCGTCATCTTTACGTCCGTGCGCACGGACGGCGACAACGGTTACGCCGAAGCGGCGAAACAAATGCTGGAGCTTGCCGCTGCGCAGCCCGGCTTCCTGGGTTTCGAAAGTGCGCGGCAGGAAATAGGCATCTCCGTTTCCTATTGGGCTAGCGAGGAGGCCATTGCGGCCTGGAAGGAAGCAAATGATCTTACACCAGACCCTTGACCGCGAATTCGGCGAAGGCCTCCGGCAGCAGGGCCTGTTCCAGGCTGCGCTGGGCGAAGAGGAAGCGGCCGTCGCAGACGAAGCCGAGTTCGTGCCAATCGACGTCGTTGAGCATCGCCGTCAGGCGTGCGAGGTCGGCGTTCTTGCGGTGCGGGAACAGGGCCAGCACGGCGCCGTCGTAGTCCTTGCAGGCGTTGAGGAAGAACGGCCGCGGGTTGCGCGTCTTGCCGTTGACGTAGATGCGCGGGGCGTCGGAGACGTGATGGCGGCGGCCCCACTGCCACCAGTTGGTTTCGTCGAACTTCGCTACGCGGCGCGCCAGCAGGCGTTCCTTGAACTGTTCCAGGTAGGGCAGCGGCCGGTCGAAAATCATGCGCCGCAGCTCGCCGGTCTGCGCTGTCCTTGAGCAGACGAAGTCGGCGTTGCCGCGTTCGGTGTCGGCGAAGATCTCGTCGGCGCCCGAGACCGCGCCGACCTTGACGGCGAATACGCTTTTCAGCGGCACGCTGTAGATGCCGCGCGTGAGCAGGATCTGCCCGCCCGATTGCACCATGCGCCGGCCGTCGCGCATGCGGTGGCTCACGTTGCCCTTCTCGAAACGCCAGATCGCGCAATTGGGGACGACGCCGGCGAAGACCCTGGCGTCGCCCAGATCTTCCCAGTCGGTGATGGTGCCTTGGTCGAACAGCCAGGTATTGAGGCGCGTCGCCGCGGTGGCCTTGAGGAAGTCGCGCGGCGTGATGAAGACGAGTTCGCCGCCGGGCTTGAGGTGGCGCACGCATTTCTCGATGAAGTGGAGATAGAGATTGGCGTGGCCGTCTAGCAACTGGGTCGAGAAGTGGCGCCGCGTCGTCGGCAGGACGTCGCGCGCCTTGACATAGGGCGGATTGCCGATGATGGTGTCGAACTTCTCGCTTTCCGGGTAGGTGAAGAAGTCCATGTTGAGCGCGCCGTCGGGGCAATGCGCCGGGTCGAGTTCGATGGCGACGACGTCGGGATAGTGCGGCGGTATGCGCGCAACGAAGGCGCCGTCGCCGCAGGCGGGTTCGAGGATGCGGCCGCGATTCTTCACCAGGGCGAGCATGCGCTCGACGATGGATTCCGGGGTGAAGACCTGGCCGTGAGTGGCCACGTTGCGCTCGGGGCTCATAGTACGAAAGTCTGTAGAATCGCGGCTTCGTTGAATCATGCCCGCCGCAGGCCCGCCGGGCGAAACCCATCATGCAGGATGCGTCGAATACTACCATGCGGCCGCGCGGCTCGACCCTGGCGCGCCGCGTCCTGCAACTGGTGGGCTGGCGCGTGATCGGGACGGCGGACTTGCCGCCGCGGAGCGTGCTGATCGCTTTTCCGCACACCTCGAACTGGGACTTTCCGCTGGGCATCCTCTGGAAGGCGGCCGTAGGCGTCGACGTGCGCTGGGTCGGCAAGGACAGCCTGTTTCGCGGTCCGCTGGGGCCGCTGATGCGCGCGCTGGGCGGCATTCCGGTCAACCGGCGCGCGCCGGCGGGATTCGTCGACAGCGTCGCGGCGCAGTTTGCCCGCAGCGCGCGCTTCACCGTCGCCGTCGCGCCGGAGGGCACGCGCAGCCTGACGCCGGGCTGGAAGAGCGGCTTCTATCGCATGGCGCTGGCGGCGCGCGTGGCGCTGCTGCTGGGCGTCATCGATTACGGCCGGCGCGAAGTCGGCATCGTCGGCTGCGTCGATCTCAGCGGCGACGAAGACGCGGACATGGCGCGCGTCGCGGCGGCTTACGCCGGGCGTTGCGGAGGCTATCCGGCCAAGCAAAGCCCGATCAAGCTGGTGACCCGTCGTTAGCGCGACCGGCGCTTACCGCTCATCGCGCCGCGCGGCGTCCGCGCGCTTGCGCTCGACCGCAGCCATGGCTTCCTCTTGCGCCTGGCGATTCCTTGCCGCCTGCGCGGCCGCTTCGGCGCCGTGCCGCGCTGCGCTTTCGGCCAGTTGCGCCTGGTGCTCGACATAACTGCGCTTGCGCAGCCGGCTCTCGATGTCCCGGCTTTCCCGGTCGAGTTGGCGCGCCGCCTCAAGCCGTTGCGTCTTTACCTGCTTGGCGTCTTCCTGGCAACTCGTGACCAGAAACTTTTCCCAGCAGGCCCGGCTTGCGGCGGCGAAGCCGGCCTCGGCCTCCTGGCGCAGCACGCCGGCTTTGTCGTGCAGGGCCTTCGCGCGTTCCTGGAGCAGCCGCTTCTCGTCGCCGCTAAGCGGCGGCGCGGCGTCGGCCCAAGCGAGGCCGGCGCAGCAAATCGACAGCAACAGACAAAGACGCATGCCGGCTTCCATTAAAATTCGCGCTGGCAATTATCCTATCCGTTGATGATCCTCTCCCGCAACCTCTGCTTCGCCCGCGGCGGCCAGGCGCTCGTCGAAGACGCCTCGTTCCAGTTGCATCCCGGTTGGAAGGTCGGCCTCTTCGGCGCCAACGGCTGCGGCAAGTCCTCCTTCCTGGCGCTGCTGCGCGGCGAGCTGCACGCCGAACGCGGCGACCTGGAAATGCCGGCGCGCTGGACCCTGGCCCACGTTGCCCAGGACACGCCGGCCTTGCCGGACGCGGCGCTGGAGTTCGTACTCGACGGCGATACCGAATTGCGGCGCATCGAACGCGCGCTCGCCGCGGCCGAAGCCGCACATGAAGGCCTGCGTATCGCCGAACTGCATGGCCGGCTCGACGAGATCGGCGGCTAC
>JACRPB010000090.1 GCA_016214175.1 Rhodocyclales bacterium | reverse complement strand
GGTTGTCGATGCGCCTCGACTCGTGCCGCTCGGTGCCGATGATCTCGAGCCCCCCCGCTTCGACGACGCGGTTGTGCTCGTCTTGCCATTCCTCTTTCGTGCGGCCGTCGGGCTTGCCGCCGAGCACGATGTCGGTGCCGCGGCCCGCCATGTTGGTGGCGATGGTGATCGCACCGGAACTGCCAGCCTCCATCACGATCTCGGCTTCGCGCGCGTGCTGCTTGGCGTTGAGCACCTGGTGCGGCAGCTTTTCCTTGGTCAGCAGGTCGGACAGCAGCTCGGAGTTCTCGATCGAGGTCGTGCCGACCAGCACCGGCTGGCCGCGGCCGTGGCATTCCTTGATGTCGGCGATGATGGCCGTGTGTTTTTCCTGCGCCGTGCGGTAGATCTGGTCGTTGGCGTCCTGGCGGATCATCGGCTTGTTGGTGGGGATCACCACCGTCTCCAGGCCGTAGATCTGGTGGAACTCGTAGGCTTCGGTGTCTGCGGTACCGGTCATGCCGGCGAGCTTGCCGTACATGCGGAAGTAGTTCTGGAAGGTGATCGAGGCCAGGGTCTGGTTTTCCGACTGGATGGCAACGCCTTCCTTCGCCTCGACGGCCTGGTGCAGGCCATCAGACCAGCGGCGGCCGGACATCAGGCGCCCGGTGAATTCGTCGACAATGACGACCTCGCCGTCCTGCACTACGTACTGCTGGTCGCGGTGGAACAGGTTGTGGGCGCGCAAGGCGGCGTAGAGATGATGCATGAGCAGGATGTTGCCCGGCTCGTAGAGGCTTGCGCCCGTGGGCAGCATGCCCATGCGGGCGAGAATCTCCTCGGCCTTTTCGTGGCCGGCCTCGGTGAGCAGCACCGAATGCGCCTTGAGGTCGACGGTGTAGTCGCCGGTATCGACTTCGCCTTCGCCCTTGGCGGCCTCGCCCTTGGTCAGCAGAGGGGCGACGGCGTTCATCTTCAGGTAGAGGTCGGTATGGTCCTCGGCTTGGCCGGAGATGATCAGTGGCGTCCTCGCCTCGTCGATGAGGATCGAGTCCACCTCGTCCACGATCGCGTAATTCAAGCCGCGCAGGACGCGGTCGGCGCGGCTGTAGACCATGTTGTCGCGCAGGTAGTCGAAGCCGAACTCGTTGTTGGTGCCGTAGGTGATGTCGGCGGCGTAGGCGGCCTGCTTATCCGCGTGATCCATCTGCGACAGGATGCAGCCGACGGAAAGGCCGAGGAAACGGTGCAGGCGGCCCATCCACTCGGCGTCGCGCGAGGCCAGGTAGTCGTTGACGGTAACGATGTGCACGCCCTTGCCGGTCAGGGCATTGAGGTAGGACGGCAGCGTCGCCACCAGGGTCTTGCCTTCGCCGGTGCGCATTTCGGAAATCTTGCCATGGTGCAACACCATGCCGCCGACCAGTTGCATGTCGAAGTGGCGCATGCCGAGCACACGCTTGCCCGCTTCGCGCACGACGGCGAAGGCTTCCGGCAACAGGCCGTCCAACGTTTCGCCGTTGGCCAGGCGCTGCTTGAACGCGCCGGTCTTGGCGGCAAGCTGCTCGTCGGAAAGAGCGGCGATGCCCTTTTCGAGTTCGTTGATGCGGCTGACGACGCCGGCATACTGGCGCAGCAGCCGGTCGTTGCGGCTACCGAATATCTTCTTGAGGAAATTGGTAATCATGAAGCGACCGCACTCGACGGAAAAGTGCGGATTCTAGCACGCGGGGGTAAGCCCCCCGGCAGCGGATCAGCGGCGGCTGGCGACCTTCGCCGCGTTCATCGCCTGCTGCAAGAAGCGATTCGGATTCTGCGCGACGCCGCGCACCCTGACTTCGAAATGCAGGTGCGGCCCGGTCGAACGCCCGGTGGTGCCGACTTCGGCGATCTTCTGGCCGCGCCGCACCAGCGTGCCCTGCTTGACGAGCACTTTCGAGGCATGGGCGTAGCGCGTAATCAGTTCGCTGCCGTGGTCGATTTCGATCATGTTGCCGTATTGCGGATGGCGCTCGGAGGTGACGACGACGCCGGCCGCCGCCGCCTTGATCGGCGTGCCGGTCTCGGCGGTGAAATCGACGCCTTCGTGGATGGCCGCCTCGCCGGTAAAGGGATCGACGCGCCAGCCGAAACCTGAGGCGTTCCATTGCGCCGCCACCGGCAGGCTGGTCGGCAGCAGGCTCTTCTTGATGCGCTCTTCGAGCAACTGGGACTCGAGTATGGTGAGGACGTCGCCGCGTGCCTCGACTTGACGCGACAAGGCGTCGAGCGCTTGTTGCAATTCTTCGGACGACAGCGCACGCGGCTGTATCAGGGGACCGCCGCGGCCGTCGCGGATCTGTTCCTGGGCCTTCATTTCGGCGGGTTTGACTCCGGCCAGGGCCGACAGCCGTTCGGACAGGGAATCCAGGCGCAGCAGTTGCGCCTGCATCTGGCCCAGGCGCACGGCCATGGCGTTGAGGTTTTCGCGCACGAACTCCCGGCTCTTCTGGGTTTCCTCCATGCTGACGGCGCGCACCAGCTCCTGCAGGAAAGGCAGGCGGATTTCCGCGGCGTGGCGCACGGTGACGTAGGAAAAGAGGGTGGACAGGCCCAACACCATGGTCGCCAGCATGGCGACGCCCAGAAACAGATGACGGCCCGTCAAAGTAACCGTCTTCGCCGTTGCCAGCCGGTCTGATACGAGAATAATATGCACGCTTCTTCTCCTCTCGAATACGCCGATGCCTGCTGCACGCAGCCTTGAAGACTGCCTCGAAGCCGATGGCGGCCTCTCCCGCCTCACCGGTCACGCCGCGCGCCTGTTGCGCCTGCGGCAACTCTTCGAATCGGCTGTTCCGCGTCCGCTTGCTCGGGGCGCTCGGGTGGCCAACCTCAAATTTGGAAAGCTCGTCGTTCACGCCGACAACGGCGCCGTGGCAGCGAAGCTGAGGCAGATTATCCCTACCCTCATCGACGCTTTTCGCAAAAACTCGGCGGAGGTTACCGGAATCGAAGTCAAGGTGCAACCCCGGCTGGATGTCAAGCCCAAGAAGCTTGATGAAACCCGCTCTCCTCTTGGCGATCACGCGAAGCAGGGACTCACATCGCTAGCCGAAAGCCTGCCCGCCGACTCTGCCCTTCGTGGGGCATTGAAGCATTTCGTCAAGCACACCTAAAGTACGAGTACGCGCTCCAGGAACATCAGCGCGAGGACGCAGAGGACGAAGATCAGCGCGTACTTGGCGACGCGGCCGGCAAGCCGCAGATAGCGCCGCTCGCCGCTGAATAGATAGGCGACGATGGCGGCGCCGATGGTGATGGCCACCAGCACGCCGACGATACGCAGCAGCAGCATGGTCGCCCCGGCACCTGCGTCAGGCGAACTGCGGTTCCGGGTAGAGGTGCGCCACGCGCCGCGGCGTATCCTCGGCACGCTCGAAACTCGCCCACTCCCAGGCCGTCGCGTCGGCCAGCAAGGCGCGCAGCAGGCGGTTGTTCATGGCATGCCCCGACTTGTGCGCCGCGAACGAAGCCAGCAGCGGGTGGCCGACCAGGTAAAGATCGCCGACGGCGTCGAGCACCTTGTGGCGCACGAACTCGTCCGGAACGCGCAGCCCCTCGGCGTTGAGCACGCGGTACTCGTCCATCACGATGGCGTTGTCGAGGCTGCCGCCGAGCGCCAGGCCCTGCTCGCGCAAGGTCTCGACGTCCTGGGTGAAGCCGAAGGTGCGGGCGCGGGAAATCTCGCGGATATAGGACTGGTCGGCGAAATCGACCTCGACCTGGGTGCCCGACTGGTCCACCGCCGGGTGATTGAAAAGGATGGAGAACGCCAGCTTGAAGCCCTCGTAGGGTTCGAGACGCGCCCACTTGTCGCCGTCGACCACCTCGACCGTCTTCTTCACGCGCAGGAATTTCTTCGCCGCATTCTGTTCCTCGATGCCCGCCGACTGCAGCAGGAAGACGAAGGGCGCGGCGGAACCGTCCATGATCGGAATCTCGGCCGCATCGACATCGACGTAGAGGTTGTCGATACCCAGGCCGGCCAGCGCCGACATCAAGTGCTCGACGGTACCGAGCTTGACGCCGGCCACCTCCAGGCAGGACGCCATGCGCGTGTCGCCGACATTGAACGGATCGGCCTTGAGGTCGACCGGCGGTTCGAGGTCGACGCGCCGGAATACGATGCCGGTGTCCGGCCGCGCCGGCCGCAAGGCCAGCCGGACCTTGACGCCGGAATGCAGGCCGACGCCGGTGGCGCGAATCACGGATTTGAGGGTGCGCTGACGAAGCATGACGATATGATTTGCTGCAAAGCAGCGATTCTAGGCCAAAACACCGGCAAAGGCATCCGAAGTTGACGGGATTTTCCTTTGCTGGTCAAGGCCATGCCTGCGCTGGCGTCGCGTGGACGAAAAAACGCCTCGGGAGGAGGCGAGTACTCCCGAGGCGTTGGCGACCGGCGGATGTTCAGTCGGCCTGCTTGCGCAGGAAAGCCGGAATGTCGTACTTGTCCACCCCGCTCGCTTCCATGGCGGCGACCGCCTGGTTGCGCGCGCCGCGGCCCGACGTGAAGACGGCGCCGAAATCCATCCCGGCGCCGGACTGGGCTTGCTCCGCATACATCGGCTGGTTGTCGGTGCCGGTACGCAGCCCCATGCCTTCGGCCGCCACGTGCACCAGCTCCGGCTTCGGCGGCGCCTTCTTGCGCGAATTCGCGACGCCGAGACCGGTGGCGACCACGGTGACGCGCAACTGGTCTTCCATGCCTTCGTCGAAGACGGTGCCGAAAATGATGGTCGCTTCCTGCGAAGCGTAGTTGCGGATCGTCGCCATCACGTCCTTGACTTCCTTCATGCCGAGTTCGCGGCTAGCGGTGACATTGACCAGCACGCCGCGCGCGCCTGAAAGCTCGATGCCTTCCAGCAGCGGGCTGGCGACGGCCTGCTCGGCGGCCAGGCGCGCACGGTCGACGCCGCTGGCGGTGGCCGAACCCATCATGGCCTTGCCCATTTCGCCCATCACCGTGCGCACGTCCTCGAAGTCGACGTTGACCAGGCCCGGCACGTTGATGATCTCGGCGATGCCGCCGACGGCGTTCTTCAGCACGTTGTCGGCGGAACGGAAGGCCTCGGTCATGGTGATGTCCTCGCCGAGCACTTCCATTAGCTTCTCGTTGAGGATCACGATCAGGGAATCGACGTTCTGGGCCAGTTCCTGCAGCCCGTCTTCCGCCAGGCGCATGCGCTTGCCCTCGAACTCGAAGGGCTTGGTGACCACAGCCACGGTCAGGATGCCCAGTTCGCGCGCCACTTCGGCGACGATCGGCGCCGCGCCGGTGCCGGTGCCGCCGCCCATGCCGGCGGTGATGAACACCATGTGCGCGCAGTCCAGGGCATCCGCGATGGCCTCGCGGTCGGACGTCGCCAGGTCGCGCGCGCGCTCGGGCTTGCCGCCGGCGCCCAGCCCCGGACCGAACTGGAGCTTGATGCCGGCACT
>JACRPB010000089.1 GCA_016214175.1 Rhodocyclales bacterium | reverse complement strand
GCAGTCGAACGGTTCGAAGCTGCGCGGATCGACCACCTCGACGCTGATTTCGCCCTTGAGCTTTTCGGCGACGCCGAGCACGTTATGCACCTGCAGGCCGCTGGCGAGCACGGTAACGTCCGTGCCTTGCCGCTTGACGTCGGCGCTGCCCAGCGGAACGATGTAATCACCCTCCGGCACCATGCCCTTCACCATCATGGTGTTGATGTGCCAGATGAAGAACACCGGATTGTTGTCGCGGATCGCCGCCTTCATCAGCCCCTTGGCGTCGTACGGCGTCGACGGCATGCAGACCTTCATGCCGGGATGATGGATGAGGGCGCCGTAGGGCAGCGTCGCATGCTCGTTGGCGACGCGGCGGCCGACGCCGCAGGTGCCCATCATCACCATCGGCAGCGGCAGTTGGCTGCCGTGCAGGAAGTGGTATTGCGACGCCTGCAGGAAGACTTCGGAGCCGGCGAAATAGGAGAAGCCGGCGTACATGAAGTCGACGATCGGCCGCAGGCCTTCCTGCGCCGAGCCCATGGCGCAGCCGACGATGCCGGGCTCGGCCAGCGGCGTGTCGACGACGCGGCGGGATCCGAACTTGTCGCACAGGCCCTTGGTGTGGGGAAAGGTGCCGGCCTGGATGCTGATGCCGAGCATGTAGACGTTGTCGTCCCGCTCCATCTCTTCGGTGATGGCTTCGCGGATCGCTTCGCTCAAGGTCAGTTCGCGTTGATTGCTCATGATCTGGTTCTCAATTCAAGCGGCGTACACCGCGGACATCAGGGATTCGACGGACGGCATCGCCTTCGGGCTGGCGTCGCTGAACGCCTCCATGGCATCGGCCTCGCGTTCCGCCTCCTGCTTGATGCGCTCGACGTCTTTCTGGGTCAGCACCTTGTCTTTCAGCAGCACGACTTCGGCCAGGCGCAGTGGATCCTTTTCCGTCTTCCACTGGTCCATCAACGCTTGATCGCGCGGCGTCGGTCCGTCGTTATTGAGGCCGCCGACGTTGTGCTCCTGCGAGCGCAGCGTCAGCAATTCGACGAACATCGGTCCCTTGCCGCCGCGCACGTGCTCGATCGCTTGCAGCGCGGCTTCGCCGCAGGCGAAGAGATCCTGGCCGTCGACGACGATGGACGGAATCTTGTAGCCGGCGGCCAGCGCGGAAATGCGATCGCCGGGGAACAGCGACGCCAGCGTGCTGTGCTGGGCGATGCCGTTGTTTTCGCACCAGAAGATCACCGGCAGTTGCCACAACGAACTCATCAGCATCGCTTCGTGCGCGCGCCCCTCGCCGTAGGAGCCGTCGCCGGAACAATTGACGACGATCTGTCCGGCGTTCTTGTACTTCGCGGCGAAGCCGTAACCGACGCAGAGCGGAAAGTTCGCGCCGATGTTGCCCGACGCGCCGAAGACGTGGTCGCCGGGATAGGAGAGGTGGAAGCTCGAACGGCCCTTGCAGCAACCCGTCTCGCGCCCCATGTGCTCGGCGACGTAGTGCTTGACGTCGAGGCCCTTGCTGATGGTGTGCGCCAGCGAATGGGCGCGGTAATGCGGCCACATGGCGTCGTCCTTGCGCAGGAAGCTGCCGGCCGCGACGCCGGGCGCCAGCGCGACGCCGCCTTCGTGGTAGAAGCCGACCATGCGGCCGGCGCGGATGACGCGCATCATCATGCGGTCGACCGCCATGGCGCGCGCGAGATTGGTGAAAAGCAGGATTCGTTGGTCCTTCGTCAACGGCATGGTGATGTCCTCGTAATGTGTATTCAGGCGGCGCCGAAGTCGCGCTTCCTGACGTAGACGGCCTTCTCGTCCTGAAAGAACTGGATGCCCGTCGAGCCGGCCTCGGGCAAGCCGAAGCCGGATTCCTTGACGCCGCCGAAGCTGTGCTGCGGCTCCTTGTAGGCGCTATGCACGTTGATGTGCGTGAGCCCCACTTCGCTGTGCTCGGCGAAATGCAGGGCACGGTCGAGATCGCGCGTGTAGATCGACGAAGACAGGCCGTAGGGCACCGCATTGGCGAGCGCCAGCGCCGCTTCGTAGCCGGGGACGCGATAGACCGCCAGCACGGGGCCGAACACTTCGGTGGTCGAAATGTCGAGCGCCACCGGCGGGTTGTCCACGATGCTCGGCTCGATGAAGCAGCCGTGCTCCAGCCCGTGCGCGGTGGCGCGCCCGCCGCCGGCGACGAAGCGCGCGCCCTGCGCGTTGGCGCGGGCGATATGCCCGAGAATCGAGTCCAGTTGCGCCCTGCCGGCCACCGGGCCCATCGTCGCCGCCGCATCCGTGCCCCGCCCGAGGCGCAGCGCCGCCGTCTTTGCCTTCAACTTGGCCAGCAACTCGTCGGCGATGGCGTCCTCGACGATCAGGCGGCTGGTCGCCGTGCACCACTGGCCGGCGCACGAGAATGCGCCGACGGCGGCATCTTGGCTGGACAGGTCGAGGTCGGCATCCTTCAGCACGACCATCGGATTCTTGCCGCCCATTTCAAGCTGCGTGCGCGTGAAGCGCTCGCCCGCCAGGCGCGCGATCTGGCGACCGACTTCGGTGGACCCGGTAAAGGTCACCGCGCGCACCAGCGGATGGCCGACCAGCGCCTGCGACAGTTCGCCGCCGGAGCCCGTAACGAACTGGACGACGCCGGCGGGAAGGCCGGCTTCGATCAGGATCTGCATTACCGCTTCGCCGACCGCCGGGGTCTGGCTAGCCGGCTTGAGGATGGCCGTGTTGCCGGCGATCAGCGCCGGGCCCAGCTTGCGCCAAGGCACGTTGAAGGGAAAGTTCCAGGGCACGATGACCGAGACGACGCCGAGCGGCTCGCGCCGCGAGTAGCCAAGAAGGCCGCCGCGATAGCAATCGCCGATGCGGCCGAAGGCACGCTCTCCTTCGCCGATCTGGTATTCGAGTTCCAACGCGGCGGCGTCGATTTCGGTCAGCGACTCGGCGATCAGCTTGCCGTTCTCGCGCGTCACGATCGGCGCGATCACGTCGCGGCGCGCGCGAATGAGCTGCGCGGCACGCCGCAGGATGGCGGCGCGCTCGCCTAGCGGCGCCTTGCGCCAGCGCCCGAACGCTTCGTGCGCGCCGCGTACCGCGGCCTCGGCATCCTCGCGCGTCGATAGCGGATACTCGTGACAGCGTTCGCGCAGGTCGGCCGGGTCGTAGACGGCGAAACGGCGTCCCGAAATGCTGTCCACCCACTTGCCGTCGATGTAGTTGCGGTGGCGCAAACGCGCCGCCATGCCCGTTTGGGGCCCTTGTTCCCGTGTCACGTTCATCCCTCAGTCGAAGCAGTTCTGTTTGCCCTCGCGCACGTAGGCGAGCACGTTACGGGCGCGGCCGCTGGTGTGGACGACTTCCTTCTTCGCCGCGTGGGCGAACATCTGGATGCCGAAGCCGCCGTCGAGGTTGTCCACGATGCGCTGCTTCCATGGCCGGCGGATGATCTGGGTGGTCATGCGCCGCGTCACGCGCGCCTGGGACATGATGTGGTCGGCCAGCTTCCAGGCCCGATCGAGCAGTTGCGCTTTCGGCCAGACTTCGTTGACCAGGCCGTATTCGAGCGCCTGCTGCGCGTCGATCGCCTGTCCGGTAAGCAGCGCGTAGGCCGCGCGCTTGGTGCCCAGCAGTTCCTGCAGACAACTGTGGATGCCGTCCCCCGGCACCGAGCCGGCGATGTAATGGGGATCGAAGATCACGGCGTCGGCGGCGCAGATCGTGATGTCGCACATGAGGCACAGTTCCGAGTGGAAGCCGGGTCCATTCAGCACGCCGATGGTCGGAATCTCCAGGTCGTTGATGAGCGACGCGACGTTGATGCGCCCGTCCTTATAGGCGTACTCGTAAGCCCAGTGGGAAACATCGTCATGCTCGAGCTTGAAGCCCTCGGGGTCGATCCTCATCATGAAGTCGTCGCCGGTTCCGGTGAAGATGAAGACTTCGTTTTCGGGATCCGCGCCGACCGTCTTGAAAAGCTGGCCGACGGCACGGTGGTTCTCGACGCTCAACTGAGTCGACTCGCCCAGCGTGTGCGCCTGCGCGAGGATGACGCCGTTCGCGCGGCGTTCCAGCTTGAAGTGGTCCTTGAAGAGGTCCTGGTATTCCTCGAACTTGGGCGTAGGCAGGAATTTCTGCAGCGACATGGCGCGTCTCCTTGGTTCAGTTTTCTAGTTGAGGCCCGACTCGCGGCGCGTCACCTCGCAGGTGGCGCTCCAGTCGGCGCTGGCGAGATCGCCCGACAGCGCCTTGACCATCTTGCGTTCGATGATGCGGCCGATCTCGAAGGCGACGCCGGCCTGATCGGCGGCGGCCAGCATCAGGCGCACGTCCTTGAGGCCGGCGCTCATGGCGAAGCCGACGTCCTCCTTGTAGTCGCGCTTGCGCGCCTTTTCCGCGTACATCTTCATCGCCGGATGGGCGAACGCCATCTGGAAGAATTGCTGCGCGTAGGCGGTATCGACCCCGCACTTCTCGGCGAAGGCGTAGGTCTCGCCGATCATCTCGATGATCGACGCCCCGGCGTAGTTGACGATCAGCTTCATGGAGTTCGCGACCGACGGCTTGTCCGATATCTCGACCACCATCCGCGCGTAGCTCTCGCATACCGGCTTGATCGCCTCGACGGCATCATGGGGGCCGGCGAGATAGGTCGCGAGCTGCCCGGCGGCGGCGGCATCCGGCCGGCCGATGACCGGACCGGCAACGTAGCGCGTGCCGGCCTTGGCGTGCAGGTCCGCCAGCGCATCGCTGCAGCCGGGCGAGATGGTCGTGACGCAAAGATGGATGGCGCCCGGCTTCATCGCGGCCAACAGGCTGTCTTTCGCCATCTCGAGCACCGAGGCGTCGTCCATCAGGCTGGTGACGACGACATCCGCCGCTTGCGCCGCCGCCGCGGCCGACGCGGCCTGCTTTGCGCCGCCGGCCACCAGCGCATCGGCTTTCGCGGCCGTGCGGTTCCAGACGGTCAGATCGTGTCCAGCATTGAGGATGCGTCCCGCCATCCCGGCACCCATGTTACCCAAACCGATAAATGCGACTTTCATTTCATGCCTCCAAGAAACAATTCCCGGTTGCCGCCGAGGCGGATTTCGCCCAGATAAATGCTTTGATCGCGAAGCTCCACAGCCTGCTGCGCCGCGCCAAATTCCGGGTGTGACACCTCGACGAGATAGGACGTGCCGTCGGCGGCGAGCGCGTCGAACTTGAAGTCGCCGAACACGTCGGTCGCCGCCTCGGCGATCGGCTTGTCGCCGGCGCGCAGGACGGCCTTCGCGCCGGCCAGACAGTCCGGCACGCCTTCGCGCACGACGGTCACGCTGCCGCCGATGAAGCACTTCGCATAGCGATGCAGATTGCGGTAGTAGACGCGCGGCTTCGTGCGCCACTCGGGATGCAGCGTCTCCAATCCCTCGCGCAACGCCATCGCTTGCATTGCTTCGTCGTCCAGATGGAACGATCGCATCGCTCCTGTCGGGCAGGCCTGGACGCCACGCGGCTGTCGCCAGCCCTGATCGAGCAGATGTACTTCGAAGATCCATTTCTGCGGCAGTTGCAGTTCCTCGTTCCACCAGATAGCGCCGTAGGGACATGAGTGGACCAGATCCCGTCTCCCCTTCGCCTTAAGCGGATCGATGATCACAATGCCATCGGACCGCTTGCGGATCGTCTCGTCGCGGGCGGCCACTATGCAGGGGGCGGCGTCGCAGTGATTGCAGGTGGTCGGCAGATAGGCTACGTCCACCATCGGATCGCTGCCCCTGATCCGCCGTTTGATCTCGATCCAGTGATGGCCGTGGCGCGGCTGCGGCGCCGCGTAGCCCGGGAAATCGTTGCCGATATGTTCGTCCTTGGTGGCGAGCGCGCAGTTGTTGCAGTTCTCGCAGAGCGCGACGTCGATGACCAAATTCCATTTCTTCATGATCGTGATTCCCTCCGCGCCGTCACGGCATGTGGAGAACGAGTTTTCCGCGCAGGCGGGTCGCCATCAGCGCGTAGGCGCCGGCCGCTTCACGGGCATCCAGCACGTGGGCGATCTTCGGCATCAGCAGGCCCTGAGCTGCCGTTCTGTCCAATGCCGCGAACGCCTTGGCATCGGGCTGGAACAGCACCCAGCGATAACGCTCGCCCCCGACGGCCTTGACCCGGTTCGCCTGGCGTCGCCAGAGGCGGCGAGCGCGCAGGCCGCCGCGCAGCCAGCCGTATTCGTCGAGCGTCGCGAGCAGGGGATGAACGATGGTGGCGAAGCTGCCACCGCGCTTGAGCTTCGGTATCAGCACTTCCTCGTCCTCGAAGCGCGCGCAATTGAGAATCGCGTCGTAGCTTCCCCGCAGCGCGCCCGGTGCCAACTGCGTCAGGTCGAAGGCTTGCGCAGCGCCGCGCGCTGCCGCGTCCTGCGGACTTGGCGCCCGGTCCGAGACGTCGACGCTGGCGCCGGCCTGCGCCAGCAGGCCCACCGCAAACGAGCCCACTGAACCGAGGCCGCCATGAACGAGTACCCGGTGGCCGCGGCAATCGTCCTGCGCGGGCCCCAGGCCCGCGGCCACGAGGCGATGAGCGGTGACGAACGAGTAGGGCACCACCGCAGCCTGCTCGGGCGACAGCGACGCGGGCAAGCGCAGTACCTGGCTGGTCGGCACGGTGACAAATTCCGCGTGCGTACCCGCACGCGAGGCCGCCTTGCAGCCGAATACCCAATCGCCGGTCTGCCAACCCCGCACGCCGGGACCGACCGCGTCCACCACGCCGGCGAAGTCGTTGCCGAGCACCAGCGGGAACTTCGCGGCGCCCAGCAACGCCATCATGCGGCGCCCGTAACCGGTACGGCGGGCGCAATCGATAGGATTGATGCCGGCGGCGGCGACACGGATCCGCAGTTCGTTCTTCGCCGGACGGGGCTGCGGGTGACGCTCACTGAAGCGAATCACTTCCGGACCACCGATTCGCTCGGCTACTACGGCGAACATGTCAGGCATGGACATGCGCTCCGACTCGCTCCGCGGCCCGACCTTGCCAGCGTTCGATTTGGACCAGGCAGGCATTCGGCGCGCTGGCGTCGGTACCCGCCACTTGCGGCCGTGAATTGGTCAGCAGATTGGCGCAGCCGCCGCGGTCCACGAACCCCTTATCGGTCTTCAGCAGGTCGAATTCGGCGCTGGATTCGTAAGTCTTGACGATTCCCACACGCAGCGTCGGAACGATGTCCGCCGCGCAGAGAATGGCGCCCCGATCGTTGAAGACGCGGATGACGTCGTCCTGGCCGATGCCCCTCGCCGCCGCATCCGCCGGGTTGAGGCGCATGACCCAGTAGTCGTGTCCATCGACGCGGACACGGTGATCGGCGATGTCGTTGATGATGCTGTCCTTGCCGTCGCCGTAGGTATGGAAGCTGAAGCGCGGGTGGGTGGACACCATCTGCAGAGGGTAACGTGCGACCAGCTCCTTGTTCGCCAGTCCCTCCCAGGAGGGGATGTAACGGTTCAGCGGCGGCCGCTCCGGATTGTCGGGATCGTTGCGGGCGATGGTATTCGAGACGAACTCGAGCTTGCCCGACGGCGTCTGCAAGCCCTTGCCGAACTTCTCTGCATACTGGGAAGGCATGGGCAGCGGTTCCGGCGCATCTTTGTTGCGGTCTTCGGCGAACCAGCGCATGTAGGGCGAGTGGCGCTCGCCTTCGGGCAGCGGCGGAACGACGTAGTAACCCTTCTTGAGGAACTTCTTCCAGGAAATGGCGCGCGGCAGGTCGCTCGAATCGAACTGGCGCCGGCACCAGTCGAGTTCGCCGCAGCCTTCCGAGTAGAGTGCGCCCAGCCCCAGCCGTTGCAGAATTTCCAGGAAGATCTGGTAGTCGGACTTCGACTCCCCCAGGGGCTCGATGCACTTGTGCTGCATCAGGATCATGCGGTGATTGAGCTGGCCTTGGGCGTCAAAGACGTAGCCGCCGCAATTGGCCCATTCGCCGATGTCCCAGCGTTCCAGCGACGTGCATGCCGGCAGGATGACGTCGGCAAACTGCGCCTCGCCCTCGAACCAGATCGACTGGTTGACCACGAACTCGAGCGACGGATGGCGATACGCCTCGATGAAACGACCGGAGTTGGCGATGGTGCCGAAGGAGGATCCGCCGTAGCGGTAAAGCATATGCACCGGCGAGAACCCCGGCATCGGGTAGCGGAATGGAGCGAACTGCGATTCCACCGACGTGCCGTCCCACAGGTAGCCTTCGCACTTGCCCTCGATGATCGCCTCCGGGAAGCGCTGGCGCGGAATCATCTGCTTGACCGGGTTCATGGTCAGCACATGGGGCATGCGCACGTAGTTGTTGACGGCGGAAGCCGTCCACTGGAGTTCGCCCGAGATGCCTCCGTCGGCGTAGCCGGGAAAGTAGAACGAATAGTCGAGCGGGGTGAATCCTTGCAGGTTGCCGAAGTTGATGCCCGGTTTTCCCCAGCCCTGCATGGCCATCATCAAAATCATGCTGCGCGCCCATTGCGCGCCCGACGCGCCGCGGCAGGCGCCGCCGACGCCGAAGCCGGGGCCGCCGGCCGAGAGGTAGGTCTTCTTGCCGGCCCAGCTGCGGGCCAAGGCGCGCACGACGCGCGGCGGCACACCCGTCTCGGCCTCCTGCCATTCCGGCGTCTTGGCGACACCGTCGCTCACGCCGAGCAGATAGTCGCGCCATTGCTCGAACCCGGTGCTGCGGCTCGCCACGTATTCCTTGTCGTAACTTTCCTCGGTACACCAGACGTACATGATCGCCGCCGCCAGCGCCGGGTCGGTACCCGGCCGGATCGGAATCCAGCGGCCGCCGAGCAGTTGCGCAGTCGGATTGAGATGGGGATCGATATGGACGAACTCGATGCCGAGTTCTTTCGCCCACAGCCGGCGCTGGGTGCCTTCGCCGCCGCCGTAGACGCCGCTGGTCGTCTCGGGATCGCTCGACCAGAAGACGATCATCTCGCATTCCTTGAGGCAGTCCTCGACCAAGCCGTAGCCGCCCGGAAGGCCGACGCGCATGCTGTTGCCGTAATGATGCTGGGCGCCCCAATACCAGCCTTCCCAGGAATCCGGATTCGGGTGTACGCGCGTAAAGCCGACGAGATTGCCGAAACGCTGCATGGCGGAGAGGTAGTAGCCGACGTTGCCCCACTGGTGATGGGAACTCTGGTAGATCGCCATCGCGCCGGGACCATGAACCGCCTTCTGGCGCTTGATCTCGCCGGCGACGATGTCCAGTGCCTCGTCCCAAGTGATGCGCACGTAGCCGGAAATGCCGCGGTTTTGCGGATTGCGCTCGCCATTGGGGTCGAAGTCGACGCGCTTCATCGGGTGGAGCAGCCGCTTGTCGGAATAGACCATGGACTTCAGCGCCAGCGCGTGCGGGCTGACGGTCGCCCGGCGTTGCGGCGTGAAGTGGCGGCCGTGGGCGCGAATCGTCCAACTGGGCGCGTCGGACGGTTCGAGATCGATCGGCGTCGTGCGCACGATGCGGCCGCCCTTGACGAAGACGTAGAGCGGTCCGCCGTTCGCGACCGTGGTGTAACGCCGCGTGCCGTCCTGCATCGCGGTTCCGCACTCCAGATTTGCGCTGGCGATCATGTTCATGAGTTGCATGAACCAGACGCCCAGCGCGTCGTCGCCTTCGACGACGACCCTGAAGGTCTTCGCCGCCAGCACGATCTCGCCCTGGTCCGGATTCGGGCTCATGAACCGCAAGGCCGTCGGCAGGTCCTTGAACACCATGTTCACGTCGGCTTGCCGGGTGGCCCCTCGGGTGCCGCCTGGAAGTCAGGCGCAGCACGACGGGAATCGCGAGCAGTATCGTCTTCAGGAGCGTTCGCTTCATTGGGTGACCTCGACGCCAGCCGTTGGATTGGGCTGCGGCGCGCCTTCGCGCGGGGACAGCAGCAGGGCTGCCAGCGCCGGCAGCAGGATCAGGGCGCCCAGCATGTTCCAGATGAACATGAACGCCAGAAGAATGCCCATGTCGGCCTGGAACTTGATCGGGGAGAACGCCCAGGTGGCGACGCCGAGTCCCAGCGTGACACCCGTCAGCACGACGATCTTTCCGGTGAACAGCAGCGCCCGGTAGTAGGCCTCCGACAAGCTTTTACCGTCGCGCAAGTGGGTCAGCGTGACGCTGATGACATACAGGGCGTAATCGACCCCGATGCCGACGCCTAGGGCGATGACGGGCAAGGTGGCGACCTTGACGCCGATGCCGAGCTTCACCATCAGCGCCTCGCACAACACCGAGGTCAGCGCCAGGGGAAGAATGGCGCAAAGCACGGCACGCCAAGACCGGAAAGTGATGAAGCACAGCAGACTCACCGCCGCGTAAACCATCAACAGCATGTGGGCGTTGGCTTCGCCGACCACCATGTTGGTGGCGGCCTCGATGCCCGCGTTTCCTGCCGCCAACTGGAATTCGATTTCCGGCGAGTCGTTTGCCGCAGCGAAGTCCTCGACCTTCTGCGTCACGGCGGACAGGGTATCCGCCTTGTGATCCTTCAAATAGACGTAGATGAGCAGCAGATCGCATTCCTGGTTGAACAGTTCGCGCGGGGCGCGCACCGCGATCGCGTTCAACACGTCCTGGGTTCTCGGCAGTTCGTACCAGGAGAGGCTTCCCTCGTTGAGACCGACGGCCGACTTTTTGACCAGACCGACGAACGAGCTTGTCGATTCCACGCCGGCCAATTGCTGCAGCTCCCATTCGAGCGCATCGGTCAGTGCCAGATTGCCGTAGTGAACGCAGCCGTACTGACGCGTCTTGGCCATGATCACCAGAATGTCGCTGCTGGTCGCATAGTGCGAAGTGACGAAGGCGTTGTCCCGGTTGTAGCGGGATTCCGGACGCAATTCGGGCGCTCCCGGATCGAGGTCCCCGACCTTCAGGTGGTGGGCGACCACCAGCCCGCCCGCACCGAGGGCGGCAGCGACGACCAGCGCCTTCACCGCATGGCGGCGGTGGGTGAACACGTCGAGGAATTGCCACAGCGGATGCTTTTCGTGAGCGACGTCGGCCAGATCCTTCAGCTCCTCGCGCAGGCTGCGCGCGGCGGCGCGAGCGCTGACCCCGACATAGGAGAGCAGGATCGGCAGCAGGATGAGATTGGTGCAGATCAGGATCGCCACGCCGATGCTCGCCATGAGCGCCAGGTTCTTGATGGCCGGGATGTCGATCAGCATGAGCACGGCAAAGCCGACCGCATCGGCCAGCAGCGCGGTCGTGCCGGCCAGGATCAAGCGACGGAAGGTGTAGCGTGCGGCAAGCAGCTTGTGCGCGCCACGGCCGACATCCTGCATGATGCCGTTCATCTTTTGTGCGCCGTGACTCATGCCGATGGCGAACACCAGGAAGGGCACCAGGATCGAATACGGATCGAGGATATAGCCGAAGGTCGGCAGTACGCCGAGCAGCCAGACCACGGCAACGAGCGAACAGGTGACGACGGCCGCGGTGCTGCGTACGCAACGCGTCGCGCTGTACAGGATGGCGACGGCGATGGCCACGGTCGCGGCGAAAAAGACCAGCATCTGGCGCAGGCCGTCGAGCAGGTCGCCGACGACCTTGGCGAAACCCGTCACGTGGAGTCTCAGCGCGTCCGATTCATACTTGGCGCGGATGCGCTCCACGGCCAGCGACAACTCGTGGTAATCGATGTCCTCGCCGGTGCGCGGATCGTGTTCGAGCAAGGGCACCACGATCATCGACGACTGAAAGTCCGGCGCAACGAGCTGCCCGATTTCGCCGGAACGCTCGATGTTGGCGCGCAGTCGCGCCATGCTTTGCGGCGAGCTGTCGAATTCGTCCGGTATCACCGGGCCGCCATCCAGTCCGTCCTCCGTGACTCCGAGCCAGCGGGTGTTCGAAGTCCACAAAGACTTGAGAAATGGCCGATCGACGCCGGGCAGAAGGAACAACTCGTCGTTCACCTTGCGCAGGGTGTCCATGTACTCGGCATCGAAAATGGTTCGATGCCGGCTCTCGATCACGACCCTGAGGACGTTCGTCATCCCCTGCAGAGCGTTCTTGTGGGCCATGTAGTTTGCGATGTAGGGGTGCGCCGTGGGAATTCCCCGCTCGAAACTGGCATTCAGCCGCAGCTTCGACGTTTGCAGCCCCAGCACCAGCGTGACCAGGAGAAAGAACACCAGGACGATCGCGCGATGGTTGAAGATCACGCGCTCGATGAGCAGTCCCGAGTTGACGTCGAATTCGTCCCGGCGCGTAACGGCGGACTGCTGCGTCTTGTTGCAGTCCGCGCTCATCGCATGTCCACCGGCGGGTGATTCAAGAAGAGACGGGAGATTCCCCGTCCGGCGACGACGAGCGTGCCGTCCGGGGCCTCGGCAATCGCTGCGGTCAGCATATGTGTGGCGACCGAACCCGCTGCCAGCGACAGGCCGTCGTCGGCACTGCCGAGGAGGTCTCCGGTCTGGCTGGCAATGCGGATTTTGCCCGATGCCAGCCGCGTCGACGCGGAGCAGGTCACTTGCGTGGGCGTCGCAACCTTGGCCCATTCCGTGCCGTGGCGCCGGACGCGGAAGGCATTGCCGCGCAAGCCGAAAATGATCACGTCGCCGCTCGGCAGGGCAGCGGCGCCGAAGAAGCTTCCGCGGTACGGGGACTGGAGTTCCTTGAACGTCTCGCCGCCATCGAGCGACAGATAAGCCGTTCCCTGCTCGCCGACGATGTAAAGCTCACCATTGAGCGCGGCAATGCGCGTCAGGTGGCGCCCCCTCAAGTTCTGCAGGCGCGCTTGCCAAGGCAACCAGGTCTTGCCGCCGTCTTCGGTGCGTAGGAACAGTCCATAGGCGCCGACGACGAATCCACGTTGCGGCGACGCAAACCATACGTCCAGGAACGGCTTGTCGGGCCCGTCGGCAACCAGCCGCTGAGCGTCCGCGAGTTGATTCGGTTCCGCCGCCGGCCCTTTTGCCAGTTCGGCAGCCAGAATGGTCTTGGCTACTTCCTTGCCGTCGAATCGCTTCGACCAGGTCTCGCCGCCATCCGTCGTGTGCAGGAGTATGCCGCCGTGGCCCGTGATCCAGCCATCCTTTTCGGTGACGAAATGGGCGCTCGTCAGCGTGACGCTGACAGGCGCCGGCGCCTGACGCCAGGACACGCCACTGTCGTCCGACAGCAGCACGATGCCGCGCTCGCCGGCGGCCACCAGTCGGTGCCCGGCCCGGGTCACGGCGAGCAGCAGCGACTGTGCCGCTCGCACGCTCGCGATGCTTGGCCGGTCTATGGCGTCGGTGAGGGACCAGGCTGGACCGCACATCAGTACCGACGCCATCGCAGCGACACGCGCGCTCGAAATCAATTTCGGCATGAGATTCTCTGGGATCGATCGAACCGCGCGCAGTGGCCACGACACCCCGCGCGCGCTTCGAAGTCGTTTTGTCAGCGGACGCCCTGGCCTGCCAAGGCGTCCGGGGTGTAGTAGCTGTCCAGCTTGGGCTCGACGAGCTTGTACTTGGGGTCGAGCTCGGTCCAAGTGCCGCTTAGAACCCAGACACCCGTCAGCAGGTTGCTATTGGTAAATGAAGCCACGAAGACCCCTGGTCCGTCCGCCGCAACGAAGGGAATGGCGGCTTGCATGCGCCACAACTGACCCTGCGCATCCCAGCCATCGGCCAGCAAGGCATGCCAGCTATCCTCGTCAATGTAGAAACGACGCTTCTGCACGACGTGGCGCTTCCCAGCCGCAAGTGTTGCCTCGACGACCCAGACGCGATGGAGTTCCCAGCGCAACGCGTCCTGATTCACGTACCCAGTGCTGATTAGATCGGCGTCCTTGAAGGCATAGAGTCGATTTTCATTGTAGGGGACGAACATTTCCTGCTTGCCGATCAACTTCCAATCGTACTTTTCAAGCGAGCCGTTGAAACACCAGGCCTCGTCGAAATAGCCTTGCCCCGACGACACCGTATCGGGGCTGTCGAAGGCGACATTCGGTGCCCGCCGCACGCGGCGCTGACCGACGAGGTACTGCCAGGCTTCACGCCCGATATTGAAAGACTCACGCACCAGCAGCGACTCGCCAGCCTTGAAGGGCGGCGCCACCTGCAACTGGCGGAGCATTTGATAGGCGCCGCCGGATACGTCCGTACCCTTGTCGTTGTCGTTGAAGTAAGGCCATTGGCGGTCCTGCTTATATTGCGTACTCAAGACCGCCTTGCCGTCCGGCTGCACGACAAAGGCGCGCGCGCCGTATTCGGCCGCCTTGCCCTTCCATGCAAGCAGGTGGTTCCACATGACTTCCTGTGCATTCTTTGGAATTGGGAAGGGAACGCCGCCACTGGCGCCCTCGAGCGACTTACCGCCGTCCTTGAGCTTGGTTCGCGTCGCATTCTTGAATGTGTTTTCGTAAATCCAATGCGGCGCCGCCGCGGTGCGATGCGTCGGATAGACGTCTACGCGAAGGTTCGGATACTTCTTCAACAGCGCCTTGACGCCATCGCTCAGCTTGTCCGCGTACTGGTCGGCGTTCTTTGCCGTGATTTGCAGCGTCGGCTTTTCGTTGGCGAAGGGATCGGGGCGCAAATCCCCCTGCTTCCATCCGGCCGGCACCTTCGTGTAGCCACCGTCCCAGGCCGGAATGGTGCCATCCTTGTTGCCTGCCTTCTCGCCGCCCATCGGCGTGAGGATGGATTTCAGTTTGGCCGCCTCCTCCGGCGTCACGGCGGCGTTGGCAAGCGGGGCTTGAAGAAACGCGCAGGCAAGAGTGGCAATTAGTCGATTGCGGTTGGTCATTTGTTATGTCTCCTCGATCTTAGAATGCGCGTTGAATGCTGAAGGACAGGAAGTCACGGTCCTTCAACGTCTGCGCGAACGAATTCATCAGGATGGCCGGCGTGTACGGAATGGATTTGACGTTCTCGTCACCCAAGTAGTGGACGTACTTGGCGCTCAGTTTCCACGTCTTTTCGTACTCGCCGTTGATGCCGATGCTGACGTCGCCACCCTTGTCTACGCCACCGTTGAAACCCGAGACGACCGACGACTTTCCTTTCGGGTTGTAGCCCAGCCCTATGGGAACCGTAATGTCGAGTCCCGGCAGCACTTGGAAATAGGCCGGTTCGAAGACGAAGCGAAAGCCCCAGGCGTCTCGCTCGACGTTCAGGTCAAGCGCGCCCGGATTCTTCGTGATGCTGGTCCGCCGGTTCCAGCCAATCTCGGCCATGGCGAAGCCGCCCTCCCACAGTGCGGTGTGCGGCAGCGATAGCATCGCCGAAAGGTTGAAATGGGCCGAGTTGCCCACCGCGTAGAGCGGGTTGGCGTCGTTGTCTGCCGTAAGCGCCTGCGCTTGAGTGAGAATCGCCAGCCGACTGACCAGCGGAGTATTGCGACGTATCGAAAGCTCACCGGCTACGTTGGCATCGCCTAAAACCGTACTGAAGCTCGCGCCGTAAGCGCTGATGTTTTCCGGGTAGACCAATTTGTAGGTATTCGGAATGCCCGGGAGCGGCGCAGCGTAGGGGTAGACGTAGAACTGCGGCGTCTTCTCGTGGTACCGGATCGCATAGAAGCCCACATCCGCTTCCACGCCCTCCGGCCGCCAACGCAATTGAAGCCCGCCTTGGCCGGACTTCTTGGCCTCGATGTCGTTCGTCGCACGCGTGATGGTCGTCAGCGGACCAAAAGGCGCTGGCGCCCCGGTGAACAGAAATCCTCGCTCGCCGCCGGCATCCACCGGATCGAAGTTGCTGAAGTAACTTCCAGATGGCGGAATGCGGGTCTTCTTCCATTTGAACTGGTAATAGCCGCCGACCGACACATTGCTCGTCAATTGCACCTGCCCGGACAACTGTTGGACAGGCATCAGGATTTCCTTGAATTGGGTATTGGGTACCGATAGCGCCTTGACGACGTCGACCGGGGCCTGCCCTCCCGCAATGCCGTTCGCGCCGAAGAACAGCGTTTCGCCATAAAGCACCGTGTGCTTGCCCAGGCGCCCGGAAGACGGCATGCCACCGAGGTCGCCTTGGGCAAAGACGAAAGCATCGAGAAGCTCGGCCTTCCGGCCCATGATACTGCGCGTGCCACTGGCAAATTGGCCGGCGGGAGCGCTCGCCGAATTCACGGTAGCCTGCGAGTTATTGTCGTTCGACCGGTTATAGACGGCGTCATACCAGGCTGCTCCGCTGACGCGGAAGCCGGACGACCCCTTGTAGACGACGTCAAGTTCGGACAGCCAATCGAGGCGGTTCGAAACGATCCCCTTGTTGAAGTTGCGATCGCCGTCGTCAAAATTCAGGCCGGCGATATTCCCGGCCGGCGCGTTAATCAGCCCGGGGCTTGGGTCCTTCAGCCGTTGCATTACGCTGTACTTCAGCGTGTTGTCCCACCGCACCGCTACATCGCCGTCTGCGGTGACTTCGAATGCGTACGCCTGACCGTAGGAACCGATTGTGGCAAGCCCCGCAACGAGCATGCGCCAAAAATCATGGCGACACGCAGACCTTCCCCATCTTTGAATCTCCATAGCTCCTCCTCCTCCTCGATCCGCACACCGCGGTCGCAAATTATTTGGAATGTTCGTCCCATGCCTGACAAACCGGCCGCATCGAACGCGACCAATGTGTCAGGCTGACAATGGTGGATCATTTGACAATCGGAAGTCAAGAAGAATTTTCTGGTGGCCGCTCTGCACCTGAATGGATAACCGCCACTTCGTCTAGGCCACCGCGCAGCCGGCCAACGCGGCGGCCCTAGAACCGGCCGACCAAGTCATCAACTGCGAAGGCTTTTCGCCTTGCGGCAGAACTTCATCGAGGCTTTCCTGGTTCGCGAAGAACACCGACTCCGGTCGTGACGAGAGGGTACAGCTTGACGACATCGTACAATCCCACTAGAGTGCCCGCATTTCATCCCATCGAAGCATTCCGCTTCAGGGGCAATTGAGGGGAGGTACAGCATGGAAATCTCAGTTAGTGACTGGCTGCAGGCCGCGAACCACGAGGTTGAATTGCGGCGATGGCGCGAGGAGTCCGGCGGAAAGACGAAGCACTTCGTAGCAGAACACCTTTTCCCGAATGCCTCTTCCGCGATGGTCTTCTGGTACTTGACCAACTTCGATCAGGCATCCTATCTCATGTGGCATCCGGCCCACATCGGGCTGCAATGGGAGAACAAGATTGCGGGACCCGGCGCGACACATATCGCTTGGGAAAAGATGCTGGGGAAGCTCGCCGCATATCGCATCCGCCTGGACACACCGGACAAGTCACCCATCCCCCCCAAAGGAAGGGGTATCGCGGTCATGTTGAACCCGATCGATACCGAGGGAGAGATACTTTTCTACATCCTCAACGAGATCGAGCAAACAGAGGGCGGGATGAAGGTAACTTGTACCTTCACATTCCCAGCGGCCACTCCCGACGAGTTCATGGAAGCTCACCGCCGCCACAACATTGAAGAGCTACAGGGCCTTGTGAACGATGCGGTCCCTTACCTGATCCGGAAGACCTTCGGGTACATGATCGAGCCTGAAAAACTGGCGGCATACGGCCTGATAGTCCCGGCGTAGGTTTCTCTGGGAATGGATGGCAGGGACACATCTTTTGAGGGCACGTCTGTCATAGCGAAGGGCGGTGATTATGGCTTCAGTAGTCGCAAATGGAGTGAAACTGAACTACGAGGTGGTGGGTGAGGGCGAGCCCATCATTTGCATCCACGGTGTCCTGGGTTCACACAAACAGTGGAAATATCTCATGGCTACACTGGCTGGTTCAGGCGGATACCAAGTGTATGCCTTTGACCTGAGAGGCTATGGAAACTCCGACAAGCCGTCAGACGGTTACACCCTGCCGGTATTCGTTGAGGATCTTCGAACCGCTATGGACGCCCTTGGCATATCTCGGGCGACCCTGGTCGGATTCTCTCTCGGCTTGATAGTCGTGACCAGTTTCGCTGTGAGGTACCCCGAGAGAACCAAAAGGCTGGTTCTTGTCGGAAATGCGGCCCATGTACCGAGAACTCCGAGAATCAGCATCGGCGCTTTTTTCTCACCTCTGCTCTTCGCGCTGAAGAGATTTACCGGACGATGGATCGTCAAGAACTTCTTCACCAACATCAACGAGAAGACCGAGGCGGACTTCGAGGCGGTAGTCGAAGATGTGATGAGGACGCCCCTTTGGCCACAGGTCAGGAGCCTGAAGGCCGGAATGGTAGTGGACCTGCGGGAAGAGGTGAAGCGAATGGCGGTGCCGGTGCTCGGCATTTTTGCCACCGGAGACCGTCTGGTGTATCTGGATCAAGCCGAGGCCATGAGGGGATGCATTAAGACAGGCAGGGTTGAGATCATCGAAAATTCCGGCCATATGCCCATGCTGGAACAGCCGGAGAAGTTCAACAAGATCGTTCTGGATTTCCTCAGGGAGAGCGATTGAGAGTCCCCTGCACGTGGCATCGTGAAGCCCGTGGTTTCAACGCTCGAACTTGAGTTGATGGATTGGCGAAATGAATCTGTCATCCATGGGCCCACGAGGACGATGCCCTCCTGTTCGCCGTCATTCGTTGCGGAAACCGGAAAGGAACCTGTCGCCGCAACCCAAGAGCAATTGAAAAGAGGGCTAACCGGAATGGGATTCATGTGACTGCGAGAGGAGGGAAACATCGCTGACCGGTAAGGGAATGACACTACGGAAACATGACTGACCGAGAACAGAGATTCATATGACTACAAGAGGAGGAATTATGTTGCGAAAGTTGTCTTTACTCGTGGCGATCATGGCGGCGATTTCGGTGCCGGCCTTCGCACAACAACCGAACCAGGATCAAGAGATCGCAAAGGTGAGCCAGGTTCTCGCGCGTTACGTGCGCGCCGCCGACCGGCGGGACAGCGAGGCCGTGGAACGCCTGTTCGTCGAGAACGGTGCCGTCGAGATGCGCTGGTTCAACAGCGGCGCCCCACAACCCATCGGCCGACTGGAAGGTCGCAAGAAGATCGCGTGGGCAGTTGCCAACATGATTCCGCCGCATACGCAACGGGGGAACAGCCATCACTCGTCGATGGACCACATCGTCACGATCAACGGCGACCGTGCCGAGCTTGACGCCCAGTTCGTCCTCTACCGCACCGTCAGCGCCGCTCGCCCGGAAACGGGATGGCCGCCCGGCACGTCGGGCAACCAGGGGACCATCAGGGCCGATAACGCCGGCTACTACCGGCTGAAACTGGTTCGCGTCGATGGTGACTGGCGTATCGCCGAAATGATCATCGACCACGACCTGCCGTTTGTTCCCGCCCGCCGGTGACGGCGAGTTTCCCAAGTAGTGACGACAGATGCCAGGGCATCTGTCGCTTTACGTGGATTTGACAATACGAAAACAGGAGGGAGTGCGATGACGATGATTCGCCACGCGAATCGCCTGACCCCGGTGTGTACGGCGCGACGTATTCAACGCGAGTTCCCGGCGCGACGCCGGGGCAGCTAAATGGAAACGCCGGCCTCGGCGATCTGAATTTCAAGAAGGGCAGGCCCGTTTCGACCGTCCTCAAAGGGCACGTGGATCTCGAACTCAAGCGGCAGAATCTCGGGTTGTTTGTGCGAGCCAAAGCGTGGAATGACTTCGAACTCAAGGACGGCAATCGAGCTTACGGGAACATGCCCAACGGGTATGTCCAGAATGTCCCACTGAGCGATAACGGATTTGATCCCGCTGCGAAGTTTAGCAACGCGCAATTCGCCGACGTGTACGCGTTTGGCAAGTTCGATGTCGGCAGCGGTTCCTTTGTCGACGTGCGCGTCGGACGACAGACGGTGAAGTGGGGCGTCGCCAAGTTCATTGGCGGTGGGATGAACGCGATCAATGCGGTGGATATCGCGGCCCGCGTTCGGCCCGGTGCATTACCCCAAGAGGGCATTGTGCCCGTCGGCATGATCTATGCAAACCTTGCTGCGGGCAAGCAATGGGGGGTGGACGGATTCGTCCAGTACGAATATCGGCCGCTAGTTCTTCCGCCGTGTGGCACATTCTTCAACGCCTCGAATTTTGTTCC
>JACRPB010000106.1 GCA_016214175.1 Rhodocyclales bacterium | reverse complement strand
TTCGCGGATGACGTTGTGAATCTGCTTGGCGGCGCCGACGATCGCGTCGGTCGGACAGACCTTGAGACACTTGCAGCAGCCGATGCAGATTTCCTCGCGCACTTCGGCGAGCTTGGGGCCTTCGTCCGCCACCGACGACAGGTCGAGTTCGATGCCGAGCTTGGCGGCGAGCGCCGCGGCCAGGGCCTTGCCGCCGGGCGGGCAGCAGGTGACGGACGCTTGGCCGGCGGCGATGGCGGCCGCCGCCCCGGCGCAGCCGGGCATGCCGCACTGGCCGCAGTTGGAACCGGGCATGAGCGCTTCGATCGCCCCGACCAGCGGATCGGTTTCGACGGCGAACTTGCGCGCGGCGATGCCGAGAATCAAACCGAGTACGGCGCCAAGAACCGAGAGGCTGACGACGGCGGCGATCATTTGAAGTTCAATCCCGAAAAGCCCATGAAGGCCAGCGACAGCAGACTCGCGAGCACGAAGGCGACCGGCGGGCCGTTGAAGGCGGCCGGCACGCGCGCCAGGGCGAGGCGCTCGCGCAGGCCGGCGAACATCACCATCGCCAGCGTGAAGCCGAGGGCGGAACCGAAGTCGTAGACCAGGGTGACGACGAAGCTGTGCTGCTCCTGGACGTTGATCAGCGGCAGGCCGAGCACGGCGCAATTGGTGGCGATCAGCGGCAGGTAGATGCCGAGCATCTGGTAGAGGTCGGGCGCCATCTTGCGCACCACGAGTTCGACGAATTGCACGGTCGCGGCGATGACCAGGATGAAGCTCATGATGCGCAGGAACCCGAGGCCCAGCGGCTCCAGCAGCCAGTGCTGAAGGATCCAGCTCAGCGCGGCGGCGAGCACGATAACGAAGCCGGTGGCCAGCCCCATGCCGAGCGCGCTGTCCACACGCTTGGAAACGCCCATGAAGGGGCACAGCCCGAGGAACTTCACCAGCACCACGTTGTTCACCAGGGCGGTCGAGATCAGCAGGACGAGGTAGTCGGTCATGGTCGTAGCGGTAGCCTTTGCCCTGTCCTTATCACGATCCGTGCCACCCGTTGGCCGCGGCGAGCCCCGAAACTGTGCGGCGGCCGGAAATACGCACCGTAACGGGACTTCGGCCGGGCCGCTGCGCGTGCGACGGCGCCGCACCGCGCCGCCGCCGGCATGTCGCAAGTCCTACACGTTGCGGCAAATGCGACAGGGCAGGGCGCTTTCGGAGTCCGCGAACGGGCGGCGGCACGGAAACTGCATTGGGGACATGGACACTCGGAGAATTTCGTGACCCACGCACCCCGCATCGTTTCCTCTCTCTTCCAGCAGGCGGTCGAGCAGGCCGACATCGCCATTTCGATCACCGACGCCGCTGCCAACATCCTCTACGTCAATCCTGCCTTCACGCGCGCCACCGGCTACGGACCGGAGGAACTGGTCGGCGCCAATCAGTCGCTGCTGTCGAACAAGACGACGCCGGCCAAGGTGTACAAGGCGATGTGGGCGAAGATTGCAAGCGGCCGGCCCTGGAGCGGGCGCCTCGTGAATCGGCGCAAGGACGGCAGCGAGTACCTGGCCGACCTGCTGATCACGCCGGTCGTCGACGGCGCCGGCGCCATCGTCAATTACGTCGGCATCCACCGCGACGTCACCGCCTTCCATCGCCTCGAATGCGAAGTCGCCAACCAGAAGGCGCTGATCGAATCCGTGGTCGACGCGGCGCCGGTGGTCCTGGCGCTGCTCGACGGCGCCGAGAAGGTGGTGCTCGACAATCACGAGTACAAGACGCTGATGGGCGATCTGCGCATGGCCGAGCCGGCGACGGCGATCCTCGCCGCCGTGCGCGCCGACATGGCGCAAGGCTTCGCGGCGCCGCAGGAAAACGGCCCGGCCTTCAGCGAGCGCGAAATCCGCATCGACGCCGCCGGCGCGCCGCGCTGGTTCTCCTGCTCCGGCACCTGGGTAAGGCGCCGGAACGGCGGTGCCGACGCCTTCTTCGCGCGCGGCAACGATCTCTACCTGCTGCTGGTGGCGAAGGAAACCACGAAGAGTCGCGCCGAGCAGGAGCGCGCGCGCATGGCGGCCTTGCAGGCCCTGATGGCCGAGGAGGCCCGCGTCGACGCGCTGCGCGAAACCCTCACCGCCGCGGTGTTCCAGATCGAAGGGCCGCTCAATCTGATGAGCTCGGCAATCGCCACCCTGGCGCGGCGCGGCGGCGGCGATGCCGCGGGCAGCGTCCTCGCCGAGGCCGTGAGCGCCGGCAAGGCCGCGGTCGAAAACCTGCGCAGCGCGATTCCCGAGCACGATCTCGAATCGCAGACCGCGGTGAATCTCAACGAAGTCCTGCGCGACGTGCTCGACATCACGACGCGGCGCATGCTGGCCGCCGGCATCGGCGTGCATTGGCGGCCGCAGGCGGTGCTGCCCTCGGTGAACGGCCAGGTCAACCGCCTGCGCGCGATGTTCAAGGCCCTGGTCGACAACGCCATCGAGGCCATGAATACCAAGGGCTGGCGCGAGCGCGAACTGCGCGTGACGACGCGCGGCCACGACGGCAGCGTCGAAATCCTGGTCGAGGACAGCGGCCCCGGCATTCCCGCCGACCTCCGGCTCAAGGTCTTCGAGCCCTTCTTCTCGACGCGCAAGGCGGGCGGTCATCATGTCGGCACCGGCTTGTCGTCGGCGCAGCAGGTCGCCGCCGACCACGACGGCGTGATCGAAATCGATCCGGCGGAACTGGGCGGCTGCCGCGTGCGCGTCGTGTTGCCGGCCTATCGCAAGGGGGAGAAGTCATGAACCCGTCCGCGAATCCCTCGGCCCTGCATCGCATCGAACTGGAAACGCTCTATCGCGTCGGCGAGGTGCTGTCGCGCTCGCTCGATTTCCGTCTGACGGTGCGCGAAGTGCTGCGGGCGCTCGACGAACTGGCCGGCATGAGTCGCGGCATGGTGACCGTGCTCGATCCGGAAAGCGGCGACCTCGTCGTCAATGCCGTCAGCGGCCACGCGGACGCCGCACACGGCGCCGTGCGCTATCAGTCGGGCGAGGGCGTGTTGGGCCTCATCCTCGACGAGAAGCAGACGGTGGCCTTGAGCCGTGCCGGCGACGAGCCGCGCTTCCTCAACCGCCTCGGCATCTACGACCGGCGCCTGCCGTTTATCGCCGCGCCGATCAGCCTCGGCGGCAATCTCCAGGGCGTGCTGGCGGTGCAGCCGAATACGCCGGACGACGGACTGCTGGCCGAGCGCACGCGCTTCGTCGAAATGGTCGCCAGCCTGATCGGCCAGAGCGTGCGCCTGTCGCTCGACATCGAAGAAGAGAAGAAGACCCTGGCCGAAGAGCGCGACAGCCTGCGCCGCACCGTGCGCCACCAGTACGGCTTCGACAACATCGTCGGCCGCTCGGCGGCGATGCGGCGCGTGTTCGACCAGGTGCGCATGGTCTCGAAGTGGAACACCACCGTGCTCCTGCGCGGCGAGACCGGCACCGGCAAGGAACTCATCGCCAACGCCATCCACTACCATTCGCCGCGCTCGCGCGGCCCCTACGTGCGCCTCAACTGCGCCTCGCTGCCGGAGAACCTGCTCGAGTCCGAACTCTTCGGCCACGAGAAGGGCGCCTTCACCGGTGCCGTCGCCGCACGCCAGGGACGCTTCGAGGCGGCCAACGGCGGCACGCTGTTCCTCGACGAAATCGGCGAGATTTCGCCGGCCTTCCAGGCCAAGCTGCTGCGCGTGCTGCAAGAAGGAGAGCTGGAGCGCGTCGGCGGCAGCCGCACGCTCAAGGTCGATGTGCGCGTGATCGCCGCCACCCATCGCGACCTCGAAGCCGCGGTCGACGCCGGCAGCTTCCGCGAAGACCTCTACTACCGGCTCAACGTCATGCCCATCCTGCTGCCGGCGCTGCGCGAGCGGCCCGAGGACGTGCCCGATCTCGCCCGCCACCTGGCCGAGCGCATCGGCGGCATGCAGGGGCGGCGCCTGACGCTGACCGAGGCCGCCATCCGCCGCCTGACGCAGTACGCCTGGCCGGGCAACGTGCGCGAACTGGAGAACTGCCTGGAGCGCGCGGCCGTGATGTCCGAATCGGGCGCCATCGACGCCGACCTGATCCGCATCGACCGTCTGCGCGATGCGGCTCCCGCTGCTGCGACTGCACCGGCCGTGGCGGCCATGACGTCGGCGCCTGCGACGGCGGCTGTCGATGCGACCGACCTGAACCTCGACGAGCGCGCCCGCGTCGTCGCCGCGCTGGAGCAGGCCGGCTGGGTCCAGGCGCGCGCCGCGCGCCTGCTCGGCATGACGCCGCGCCAGATCGCCTACCGCATACAGACGCTGAACATCGAGGTCAAGCAGTTCTGATGCGCCCTATTAGTTGACTGAATCAGTTTGTTTTCTTGAGCCGCATCAAGGAAACGGCCACCCGCCGAAACGTATAGTCCGCCAGCGCTGCATCGGGCAGCGACGTTACCGAATGGGGGGCTTATGAGCGGCACTTTCACCACCTCGACGGCGCGGAACATCTTTTTCGGCGGAACGATATTTTTCGCCCTCGTGTTCCTGGCGCTGACTTTCCAGAACGAGCAGATCATTCCGCAGCGCGACCAGCGCGCGCAGTTGGCGGCCAATCCGAGTATCGCCGCCGGCAAGAAGGTCTGGGAAAACAACCAGTGCATCGGCTGCCACACCCTGTTCGGCGAGGGCGCCTACTTCGCGCCCGAGCTCGGCAACGTCTACAAGCGGCGCGGCCCCGAGTTCATCAAGGCCTGGATCGCCGCGCAGCCGACGCACACGCCCGGCCGCCGCCAGATGCCGCAGTTCAATCTCACCGACAAGCAGTTGGACGACCTCGTCGCCTTTTTCAAGTACGTGTCGGAGATCAACACCAACAACTGGCCGCCCAACATCGAAGGCTGAGACCGGAGGACTATGACCATGCAATATCAATCGCAAGCGGTCGCAAAGTACTACTTTGTCGGCGCCATCGGGCTCTTCGTCGCCCAGATCCTGTTCGGTCTCATCATGGGCCTGCAGTACGTGATCGGGGACTTCCTGTTTCCCGAGATTCCCTTCAACGTCGCGCGCATGGTGCATACCAACGCGCTGATCGTCTGGCTGCTGATGGGCTTCATGGGTTCCGCCTACTACCTGATACCGGAGGAGTCGGAAACCGAACTCTATAGTCCAAAGCTGGCCGTCGCCATGTTCTGGATTTTCCTCGTCGCCGCCGCGGCGACGGTCGCCGGCTATCTGTTGGTGCCCTATGCCGGGCTGGCCAAGATGACCGGCAACGACCTGTGGCCGACCATGGGCCGCGAGTTCCTCGAACAGCCGACCATCACCAAGCTCGGCATCGTCGTCGTCGCGCTGGCCTTCCTTTTCAACCTCACCATGACGATGCTGAAGGGCCGCAAGACGGCGATTTCGCTGGTGCTGATGATCGGTCTGTGGGGCCTGTCGATCTTCTTCCTGTTCTCGTTCTACAACCCGGACAACATCGTCAAGGACAAGTTCTTCTGGTGGTGGACCGTGCATCTTTGGGTCGAAGGCGTGTGGGAACTGATCCTCGGCGCCATCCTCGCCTTCGTCCTGATCAAGGTCACCGGCGTCGATCGCGAAGTCATCGAGAAGTGGCTCTACGTCATCATCACCCTGACGCTGATCACCGGCATCATCGGCACCGGCCATCACTACTACTGGATCGGCACGCCCGAGTACTGGCAGTGGTGGGGTTCGATCTTCTCCGCCCTGGAGCCGATCCCCTTCTTCGCCATGACGCTCTTCGCCTTCAACATGGTCAACCGCCGCCGCCGCGAGCATCCGAACAAGGCGGCCACGCTGTGGGCGCTCGGCACCGGCGTCATGTCCTTCCTCGGCGCCGGCGTCTGGGGCTTCCTGCACACGCTGTCGCCGGTGAACTACTACACCCACGGCACCCAGATCACCGCCGCCCACGGCCACATGGCCTTCTACGGCGCCTACGTGATGGTGGTGCTGACCATGATTTCCTACGCCATGCCCCTGATGCGCGGCCGCGCCGCCAACTCGAACAAGGCGCAGGTCATGGAAATGTGGAGCTTCTGGCTGATGACGGTGTCCATCGTCTTCATCACGCTGTTCCTCACCGCCGCCGGCATCCTCCAGATCTGGCTGCAACGTGTCGCCGCAGTGCCGATGTCCTTCATGGACACGCAGGCGCAGCTCTCGCTGTTCTACTGGCTGCGCGAAGGCGCCGGCGTGATCTTCCTGATCGGCCTGGTGGTGTACATCGTCAGCTTCTTCTGCAAGGGCGAAACGGCCAAGGCCTGAAGTCGGCGCATCGCAGTAGCGAAGAACCCGGCCGCGTGCCGGGTTTTTCGCTTATGGCGTTACGGGGGCGACGTAGAGATATCGCTGAAAGCCGCTGAAGACCTTCCCGATCTCGTCTCGGCCAACAGCTTCTTGCGGGTGTCCGGTGCGCCAGCGCGCCGTCGTTGGCCGTGCAGGGTCGATATGCTCGGCGCGGGTTTCGGCTTCGTTCAGCGGTAAGCCGCGACCTTGTCGTCGTCGCGCGTCAGCAGTTGCATCAGCTTGGGGTGGATGAAGAGCTTCTCCTTGCCGGCTTCCTGCTCTTTCAGCACGCCGATGTCCGCCAACTGCTTGAGGTACACCGACGCCGTCTGACGCTTGGCGATGCCCTTTTCGGTCAGGCTGCCGATGCGGCAATACGGCAGTTCGAACAACAGGCTCACCAGTTCGTGGCTATACACCTTGGGCAGGCGGGCGCGCACGTACTCGGCCGTCAGGTCGGACAAGGCGCGAATCGCCGCGATCTTTGATGTGGTCCAGCTTGCCGTCTCCTCCACGCCCCTGAGGATGTACAGCAGCCAGGGCTCCCAGTCCTGCTCGCGCGTGACCTGCAACAGCAGGCGGTAATAGTCCGCCTTGTGGTTGATGATGTAGCGGCTCAGATAGAGGATGGGCAGGGTCAGCAGACCTTGCTCGATCAGGAACAGGCTGTTCAGCACGCGGCCCGTGCGGCCGTTGCCGTCGGTGAACGGATGGATGGCCTCGAACTGGTAGTGGCCGACCGCCATGCGGATCAGCGGATCGAGTTCCGTTTCGTTGTGCAGATAGCGTTCCCAGTTGGCCAGCAGGTCGCGCAACAGCGCCTCGCCTTCGGGCGGGGTATAGATAGCCTCGCCCGACTTGTCGTTCATCAGCGTCGTGCCCGGCGTGCGGCGGACCGACATGTCGACGCCCTTGATGGTCGTGCAGATCTGCTCGGCGGTGCGCGTGCAGAGGGGCTTCTTCCTGAGCGCGGCGAAGCCTTCGAACAAGGCCCGGCCGTAGCGCAAGGCTTCCTTGGTCGCGGCGTTGGCCTGCGTCTCGTTGCCGGCATGGCGGAACAGCTCGTCCGTGGTCGTGACGATGTTCTCGATTTCCGAACTGGCGCGGGCTTCGAGCAGCGGCAGGGTATTGACCAGCATCGTCTGGTTGGGGATCAAGTGCGCCGCCTGCTTCAGCTCGGCCAGCGCCGCGCGCGCCGTGATGCAGGCGCGCAGCACCGCGCGCGTCTCCACCTCCGCGGCCGGCGGCAAGAGGGGCATGGCGTTGTACGGCCGCTCCGGCCGCCAGCCCCCGCTGCTCGTGTTGACGTTTTTCGATTTCCTCGACATGACGGGCACTGTATGTCGATGCGGTCGACATGTCAATCGGATGTGTCGATTATTTTTGATTTCTTCGACATGGGGCCTGGACGTGTCGATGGCGCGAACACATCGGTGAACCCGACCCGAAGCCGGCTGTAGCGGTACGGCTAGTCTCAGTCCTTTGCGGTGGACACATCCGTCCCGTCGGCGGCGGGCAATTTCAGTCGGTGACAATCTGTCACCGACTGACTGCCCTCCTTGGCCAACCGTTCCTTCAGCTTGTTACAGTACTTGCGTGCCGTCTGGTAGTCCGACATGGCGAGGCGACTATAGCTGGCCCGGGCAGGGACGCGGCAAGTCGGCGCGTATAGCGCCCCTCTGCAAAACCAAGGGTCTTGACTCCAATCAAGGACGCCCAAATTCCCGACGGCTAGAGTCGGGCATGCTGCGAGGTGCAGCTTGAGAAGACGAGGCAGTAGCATGAACGCAGCGGATATCGCGCTGATTCCCGACGCACCGATCTCACGGCCGGTGCCCGCTTACGAAGCTGCGCGGGCGCTTCACCCGCCCGGCGATCTCGCGATCTGGGTGTTCATCCTGGCCGAACTGCTGGCCTTCGGCGTCTTCTTCGCCGCGTATGCGATCACGCGCATGAACGACGTCGCACTGTTCGACGAGATGCAACTGACGCTGGACCGCCAGGCCGGCGCGGCGAACACCTTCCTGCTGATCACGGCGAGCTGGTGCGTGGCGCGGGCGGTGGCGGCGATCCAGCGCGACGCCGTCAAACCGGGCTGCCGCTGGCTGTTGGCCGGCATCGCCTGCGGGCTCGGCTTCATCGTCGTCAAGCTGTTCGAGTACGCGGTGAAGATCGAAGCCGGCATCAATCTGGCGACCAACAGCTTCTACATGTTCTATCTGTCGCTGACCTTCTTCCATTTCATGCATGTGATTCTCGGCCTCGTCATTCTGGCCGCGATCTGGCTCAAGGCGCGGCGCGGCGGCTACACGGCGCGCGACCACCATGGCCTGGAAACCGGCGCCTCCTACTGGCACATGGTCGATCTGGTCTGGATCGTGTTGTTTCCGCTCGTTTACGTGATGAGGTAATCGCCCTATGAACGCACGCCGACTCGATTTCGTCTGGTTGCTGCTCATGGCCGGCACCGCCGCCACCTGGTGGATGGGCGAAAGCGGTTCGGCCGGGCCGGCCGCCGTGCTGACCATACTCGGCATCGCCGCCGTCAAGGGCATCGCCATCGTCCGCGAGTTCATGGGCTTGAGGGGAATCAAGGTCGTCTGGCCGGCCGCGGTGATAGGCTGGCTCTTGGTCGTGCTGGCGATCATCGCTGCCACCTACTGGAGAGGAGTGCCTTGATGGACATGCGCGCAACGGCTGAGCTGCCCTATTATGCGGCGGCCGGCAACGAGATCGAGCTGTTCGAGCACGCCTGGAAGAACCAGTTGCCGGTGCTTATCAAGGGCCCGACCGGCGTCGGCAAGACGCGCTTCGTCGCCTACATGGCGGCGAAAATGGGCCTGCCGCTGTTCACCGTCGCCTGTCACGACGATCTCACCGCCGCCGATCTGGTCGGCCGCCACCTGCTCGGCGACGGCGCCACCTACTGGTCCGACGGCCCGCTCACGCGCGCCGTGCGCGCCGGCGGCATCTGCTATCTCGACGAGGTGGTCGAGGCGCGCAAGGACACCACGGTGGTCATCCATCCGCTCGCCGATCACCGCCGCTCGCTGCCGATCGACCGCACCGGCGAGACGCTGGCCGCGCCGCCGTCCTTCATGCTCGTGGTCTCCTACAACCCCGGCTATCAGAACTTCCTCAAGGGCATGAAGCCCTCGACGCGCCAGCGCTTCGTCAGCCTGCGCTTCGACTTTCCCGAGGCCTCGCGCGAGGAAGCCATACTCGTCGGCGAAACCGGCTGCACGCCGCTGCTGGCGACGCAGCTCGTTTCCATCGGCCGCGCGCTGCGCGCCTTGAAGGACGTCGACCTGGAGGAGGTGGCCAGCACGCGCCTGCTGGTTTACGCGGCGCTGCTGATCCGCGACGGCCTCGATCCCGTCGAAGCCTGCCGTGCGGCGCTGGTGGAAAGCCTGACCGACGACGTCGAAGTCGCCGCGGCGCTGCTGGAGGTCGTCCTTGCCACATTCGGCCGCTGAGCCGCCGGGGCGCGAACTTGCCGTGGCCGCCGAGAGCCTCTTCCTCGCCAACCTGCTGGTGGCGCCGGGGCTGGCCTTCCTCGCCATTGTCTGGCTGCGGCACAAGCACCCCGCGGTGCCGCCGCTGGCACGTTGCCACCTCGATCAGGCCTTCTTCGTCAGTCTCTGGGGCGGCGGCCTGCTGGTGGTCGCCAGCAGCCTCGTGCTGGCGCTCGGCGGTCTCGCCTGGAAATGGACCTGGGTCATGGTCATCCTCTATTTCACCTGCATCCACTCGACGCTGGTGTTGCTCGGTGCGCTCGGCCTCGCCAAGGCCCTGGCGGGCAAGCCCTACGTCTATCCGCTGATCGGTCCCCGCTGTGAGTAATTCGCGCGTGATCCCCATCAAGCCGTGGTCGGTGCAGGCGGCGCCTGGGACGGCCGGCGCCCGCCAGAGCCGACGCCTGTATTGGCAGATCGGCTTTTTCGTCCTTTTCGTCATG
>JACRPB010000105.1 GCA_016214175.1 Rhodocyclales bacterium | reverse complement strand
GGAAATGGCGGCCGCGGCTGTCGACGACGCCGCGCGTCGCGGCGGCGCCCATGGCGCAGCCGCCCATGACATGGGCGCTGACGACGCGCGCCGCCAGGGGCTTCAGCGGCAGTCGTTCGATGGCGGCCTGGGCCTCGCGCCAACTGCGGTAGAGCGTCGCCTGTTCGTGCACCGGCATCAGAGCCAGGGCGCCGGCCGCGAACTGGATCTCGGCCATCGCCAGCCAGGCGCGGCGCACGCCGTCCCAGACGAAGTCGCTCAAGGGGTAGTCGAGCACCGGCGTGCCGTCGTCGCGCAGCTCGACGCGGCCGCCGTCGCTGTCGGCGTGGAAGCCGTCGCGCAGCAGGGCCAGCAGCACGTGGGTGTGCGTGAAGTTGCGCATCATCTGCGCATGCGCGTTGCCGAACCCCTGCATGGTGGTGGCGAACAGCACCGGGTGCAACGGCGGTGCTTCGAGCTTGAAGCCGATCGGGCCGTCCACCGGCTGCTGTTCGAGATAGTGGTCGCTATAAAGGCTTTGCGGCGCGCCGGCGTGGCCGTCGACGGGGTCGGCGAACTGCGCGGCCGAGATCAGCGTCGGGTGCAGGAAGCTGCGGCGCCCGACCAGGTGGTGGGGATCGGGCGCCGCCGAGCGCAGCAGCAGGGCCGGCGTGTTGATGGCGCCGCCGGCCAGCACGAAATGGCGCGCGCGCACGTCGACGCGGGCGCCCGTCGCGCGCAGGCCGTCGGCGCTCATGGCGCGGCAGGCGAGCGCCGTTGCGCTGCCGTTGCGCCATTCGAGACGTTCGGCGCGCAGCCGCGAATACAGTGTCGCGCCGGCCGCCAGCGCGGCGGGGATGGTCGTCACCAGCATCGATTGCTTGGCATCGGTGGGGCAGCCCATGCCGCAGTAGCCGAGGTTCCAGCAGCCGCGCACGTTGCGGCGTATCGCTTGCACCTTGAGGCCGAGCGCCGCACCGCCCGTCTGCAGCAGCGCGTTGTTGGCGTTGGGGGCGAAGTTCCAGGGCGCGATGCCCAAGCGCTCCTCGACGCGCGCGAACCAAGGCGCGAGTTCCTGCACGCCGAGGTCGGCGAGGCCGAGCCGCTCTTGCCAGTAGGCGAGCGTGCTCGGCGGGGTGCGGAAGCTCGACGTCCAGTTCACCGTCGTCGAGCCGCCGACGCCGCGCCCCTGCATGATGTTGATCGCCTTGTCGCGGGTCTTGCGCGCGGCCGACTCCTGGTAGAGCTGCGGATAGGCGTCGGCCTCGCGCATGCGGAAGTCGGCCGAGGTCTGCAGCGGCCCTTCCTCGATCAGCACCACCTTGAGCCCGGCGCGGCTCAGGATTTCGGCGGGCATACCGCCGCCGGCGCCGCGGCCGACGATGGCGACGTCGGTTTCGAGTGCGGTGTCGGCCGTCAGTTGCGCCGCGTCGACGACGCGCCAGTGGGCGGCGCCGGCCTCGGTCCAGGGGTTCGGGTTCATCTGATCGCCGGCGGGCCGCCGTAGCCGATGGCCGCCCAGTGGCCGGCGTCGCCGTACCAGGCGCCGAGCGCGATGTCGTGCAGCGCGGCATAGGCCGATTGCAGCAGGGCGAAGCGGCTGTCGCGCCAGCTTTCCAGAAAGCGCGCGGCTTCGCCGGCCGACACCTCGCGCCAGGGATGCCGGATGCCGGCCAGCAACAGGCGGCTCGGGGCGAAGCAGAGCAGGCCGAAGAGCTGGTCCAGTTCGTCCTGCGCCGCGGCGCTCAGGCCGGCGACGGCGCGGCGCATGCCGACTACGTTGCCGGCGATGGCCGTCGTGCGCGAGGCTGCGTCGGTTGGCAGGGCGCCGGCCAGCGCGGCGGCGCTGATGGCGGCGAACAGCGCATCGACTTCGTCGTCGCTGCGGCTGGCGGCGAACCAGGCGCCGCCCAGCGCGAGTGCGGCGCCGCCGGCGAGACCGGCCTTGAGGAATTGACGGCGGGTTAACATGCGCGAAGTGTAAGCCGGCGCCACCGCGGCGATTAGACGGGCCGTTCTAATGGATGACGAAAAACAAGGCTGGGCCGATCACCTGCGCCGCGAACTGGCCGCCGCGAGCGCCCTGCGCCGCGCGGCGCTCGCCGACCCGCAGCTCTCAGCCGACCGTCTGTGCCTGCGCGAGTGGCAGAGCCGGCGCCTGGCGCGCACGCATGCCGATCTGCTGGCGAGCGAGCGCTACGGGCCCGCGGCCGAATTCTTTCTTTCCGATCTCTACGGGCCCAAGGATTTCAGCGCCCGCGACGAGGAAGTGGCGCGCATCCTGCCGACGCTGGTGGCCATGCTGCCGACGACGGCGATTCGCGCCAGCGCGCTGGCGCTGGAAGTCGATGCGCTGTCCGAGGAGCTCGATGCCGGCCTCGCTGCGCTCTTGCGCGCCGACGGCAGGATCGCGGACATCGACGACGGCGCCTATGCCGACGCCTATCGGCGCCAGGGCGCCCAGGACAAGCGTTGCCGCCAACTCGCCCTGATCGGCGAGACCGGCCATGCGCTCGATCATATGACCCATATTCCGCTCATCGGCCGTGTGCTGAAAATGATGCGCGTACCGGCGAAGCTCGCCGGCCTCGCCGAACTGCATGCCTTCCTGCAGCGCGGCTACGCAGCCTTCAAGCACATGAACGGCGCCGAGGAATTTCTCACCACCGTCGTCGCGCGCGAGCGTGCGCTGATGGAAGCGCTGTATGCGGCGCGTTAGATCGCCATGCAGACGTTCTTGATTTCCAGATAGTCGTCGATGCCGTACTTCGAGCCTTCGCGGCCGATGCCCGATTGCTTGACGCCGCCGAAGGGCGCGACCTCGTTGGAAATGATGCCGGTATTGACGCCGACGATGCCGTATTCGAGGGCTTCGGCAACGCGCCAGACGCGGCCGAGGTCGCGCGCGTAGAAATAGCTGGCGAGGCCGAACTCGGTGGCATTGGCGAGCGCGACGGCCTCGTCCTCGGTCTTGAAGCGGAACAGCGGCGCCACCGGGCCGAAGGTTTCCTCGCGCGCGCAGCGCATGTCCGGCGTCACGTCGGCGAGCACGGTCGGCTCATAGAAAGTGCCGCCGCGCGCATGGCGCTTGCCGCCGGCGAGCACGCGCGCGCCGCGCGCGACGGCGTCGGCGACGTGCTCCTCGACCTTGGCCAGCGCCTGTTCGTCGATCAGCGGCCCCTGAACCACGCCGGCCTCGATGCCGGCGCCGACTTGCAGCGTCTTCACCCTGGCCGCGAGCTTCGCCGCGAAGGCCTCGTAGACGCCGTCCTGCACCAGCAGGCGGTTGGCGCAGACGCAGGTCTGGCCGGTGTTGCGGTATTTGCTGGCCATCGCGCCGTCGACTGCGGCATCGACGTCGGCATCGTCGAAGACGATGAAGGGCGCATTGCCGCCGAGTTCGAGCGAGACCTTCTTCACCGTCGGCGCGCATTGCGCCATCAGCAGGCGGCCCACCGCCGTCGAGCCGGTGAAGGAGAGCTTGCGCACGATCGGATTGGCGGTGAGCTCATTGCCGATCCGCGGCGCAGATTCCGCCGAGCCGGGGACGATGTTGAACACCCCGGCCGGAAAGCCGGCGCGGTGGGCGAGTTCGGCCAGCGCGAGCGCGGTCAGCGGCGTCTGCTCGGCCGGCGTGACGACGACCGTACAGCCGGCGGCGAGCGCCGGTGCCACCTTGCGCGTGATCATCGCCGCCGGAAAATTCCAGGGCGTGATCGCAGCGCAGACGCCGATCGGCTGCTTGAGCACGACGATGCGCTGGCCGGCGACCGGGCTCGGCAATGTGTCGCCATAGACGCGCTTGGCTTCCTCGGCGAACCACTCGGCGAAGGAGGCGGCGTAGAGCGCTTCGCCGCGGGCTTCGGCGAGCGGCTTGCCCTGTTCGGAGGTCATCAGCAGGCCGAGATCGTCGGCGTGGGCGACGATCAGTTCGTACCACTTGCGCAGCACTGCGGCGCGCTGTTTGCCGGTCAGCGCGCGCCAGGCCGGCAGCGCGCGGTCGGCGGCCGCGATGGCGCGCTGCGTTTCCGCGCCGCCCATGTCGGGCACGGCGGCGAGGCGTTCGCCGTTGGCGGGATTGGTGACGACCACCGTGGCGCCGCCGTCGGCGTCGGTCCAGGCGCCGTCGATGTAGGCCTGCTTGCGGAACAAGGCGGGATCGCGCAATTGCATGGCGTTTTCTCCTGTTTTTGGCGGTTGATTTTCGAGTCTACCGGAAGAAAATGGTTTCCATGCCCCGCAAGACTTCCCCCCGATCCGCCCGCTCGGGCTTCGCCGTCGGCTCGGCGCTGGCGCTGGCCGGCTGCGGCATGCTGCCGGCGCTGACGCAGTCGCCGGCGCCCGTCGCCGGGGAGCGCCTGGCGGCGCCGTCGCGGGCGGCGCCCGCCGCCGTCTCCGAAAAAGCCCAGGACGTGGTGATGTTCGCGCTGGGTCTGGTCGAAACCGGCTATCGCTTCGGCGGCAAGAATCCGGAGGCCGGCCTCGATTGCAGCGGCATGGTCAGCTACGTGTTCGACAAGGCCGCCGGCCTCAAACTGCCCGGCTCGGCGGCCGACATCGCGCGCCGCGGCAAGCCGGTCGACGCGGCCCGGCTCAAGCCCGGCGACCTCGTCTTCTTCAACACGCGCAACAAGTCCTACTCGCACGTCGGCATCTACATCGGCGACGACCGTTTCGTGCATGCGCCGAACAGCGCCGGCAAGGTGCGCGCCGAAAGCCTCAAGAACGGCTGGTTCGCGGCGCGCTTCGAGGAAGCGCGTACCTATTTGAACTGATGGCCATCGAAATCAGCGAAGCGGCCGGCGTGCGCAGCCTGCATTTCGGCTCCGACTGGGTGCAAGGCGCGATGCGCATCGCGCGGCCCTGGGCGCTGGAACTCGAATACACGCGCGAGATGATGGCCGCCCTGCTGCTGCGCCCCGACGCCTCCTGGCCGCGCCGTGTGCTGCTGATCGGGCTCGGCACCGGCTCGCTGACCAAGTTCCTCTATCGCCACCGGCCGCAGGCGCACCAGACCGTGGTCGAGATCGATCCCGCCGTCGAAGCGGCGGCGCGCCAGTACTTCAAGCTGCCCGACGACCCGGCGCGCATCCGCGTCGTCATCGGCGACGGCGCCGACTACGTGACCCGAAACCAGCGCGGCTTCGACCTGATCCTGGTCGACGGCTTCAATGCCGACGCCCGCCCCGGCCAGCTCGACACGGTGCCCTTCTACCTGAACTGCCGCGCGCGCCTGAGCGATGCCGGGCTGGTGGTGGTGAACCTGCTGTCGCGGCGCAAGGACTACCGGCACAGCGTCGAGCGCATGGCGCAGGCCTTCGACGAACGCGTGCTGGCCTTTCCGTCGTGCAGCAGCGGCAACACCATCGCGTTTGCGGCTGCCGGCGAGCCCGTCGCCCTGACCCTTAGCGAACTGCGCAGCGCGGCCCTGGCGCTGAAGCAGGAGACGGGCCTCAATCTATTGCCGACCCTGGTGCGCCTCGAACAGGCGCGCAGTTGTCCCGAAGGCCGGCTGCTGCTCTGAGCGGCCGCGTGCGCGGGCGGTCTCCCGCCGCCGCAAACTTGCTGCCAACCGCCGGCGTTTCTGCCAGAATGCCGCATAGAACGTTCGGAGTACTGTTCGCAGCATCGTCACCGCGACGGCGTGAAAGCTGCAATTCGTGTGGACCCCACCCGGATTGAAAAAGGTGCGAGCCGCGTGCCCTGAGGGGAGACGATGTATGCAGTTCTTTTACTGGAACAAGAACTTCGAAATCGGCATCCCGGCGGTGGACGAGCAGCACCGGCGCCTGGTGGACATGATCAACGACCTCGCCGGCGCCATCAGCGACGGCGCCAAACTGCCCGAAATCCACGACCTGTTCGGCGCCCTGATGGAGTACGCGGCCGTCCATTTTCGCGACGAAGAACTGCTGCTCGAACAAAGCGCGCTGTCGGCGGAAGCCAAGGAAAAACACCGGAAGGCGCATCGCGGCTTCGTCGACAAGGTCAAGGACGTCACCCAGCATCATGATCTGCTGAAGACGGAAGTCGCCGAAGGCGTCCTCGAGTTCCTCATCACCTGGCTGATTTCCCACATCCTCGGGTCGGACAAGCAGATCGCCAACGCCATGCAGGAGTCACCGGCGGCGGCCGATGGCGAGGCGGGCCTGCTGGAAATCTCGCCCGTGGAGAGGACTCTGCTCAACGCTCTCACGGAAACGGAGCGGCGCTTCCGCCTGATTTCGGACAATACGCCCGTCCTGCTCTGGGTCGCCGACGCCCACGGCGACCGCGGCTTCATGAACCGCGCCTGGTCGGAATTCGTCGACGACGACTCCGCGCAAATTGCCGACGCGTGTGCGCGACAAGAGCGGACGCTATCGCTGGTACCTGGAGAAGATCCTGCCGCGCATCAGCGACGGCGGCGAATTCATGGGTCTGATCGCCTCGGCGACCGACATCACGCCGCTCAAGGAGGCCGAACTCCTGATGAGCCAGGCCAACGAGGAACTCGAGAAGGAAGTCGCCCGGCGCACCGCCCAACTCGAAAAGCTGATGATGACCGACCCGCTCACCGGCGTCGGCAACCGGCGCTACCTGAACGGCCGGCTCGAAGTCGAAATCGAGCGTGCCCATCGCTACCAGCGGGCGTTGACGGCCGTGTTTCTCGATCTCGATCACTTCAAGCACGTCAACGACACCTACGGCCACGCCGTCGGCGACCTGGTGCTGGTGAAGACCGCGGAAACCCTGCAACGCTGCCTGCGCGAATGCGACATCCTCGGCCGCGTCGGCGGCGAGGAGTTCATCGCCCTGCTGCCGGATACGCCGCTGGAACAGGCGGCGACCGCCGTCGAGCGCTGGCGCGCCGAGTTCGCCGCATTGAGCGTCGGCGAGCACGGCGTCAAGGTTGCCGTGAGCGCCGGCATCGCCCAACTGGCGCCCGAGGAAGAGGGTGAGGCGCTGCTCAAGCGCTGCGACGAGGCCCTCTACCGGGCCAAGAACGAGGGCCGTAACTGCGTTCGGCTCAGCCTCGCGCCGGCCAAGGCTTGAGCGCGGTCGCGGCTAGATCGCGCCCGCCGTCTTCAGGGCGTCGATGTCCGCCGCGGCAAAACCCCAGTCGCGCAAGACCGCTTCGTTGTGTTCGCCGCGCTCCGGCGCCGGTCGCGCAATTTCCGGCGTGCTGCGCGAATAGCGCGGCGCCGGCGCCGGCTGAGTGATGCCGGCGTGTTCGACGAAAGTCCGGCGCGCCACGTTATGCGGATGGCGCGGCGCCTCGTCGAGGTCGAGCACCGGCGTGACGCAGGCGTCGCTGCCGGCGAACAGCGTGCACCAGTCGTCGCGGCTTTTGGCGCGAAACGCGGCGTCGAGCTTGGCGCGCAGGCGTGGCCAGGAGGCCGCGTCCCAGCGCGCGGCGAATTCGTGCGCCGGCAACTCCAGCTTGGCAAGCATGAGCTCGTGGAACTGCGGCTCGATCGGGCCCACCGCCAGCCACTTGCCGTCGCCGCACTGGTAAGTGCCGTAGAAGGGCGCGCCGCCGTCGAGCAGGTTGGCCTCGCGCTCGTTGCTCCAGTGGCCCGCCGCCTTGAAGCTGTACTGCATGGCCATCAGCAGCGCCGCGCCGTCGGTCATCGCGGCATCGATGACCTGGCCTTTGCCCGACGTCTTCGCCTCCAGCAATGCGCAGACGACACCGAAGGCGAGAAACATCGCGCCGCCGCCGAAATCTCCGACGACGTTGAGCGGCGGCACCGGCGCCTCCTTCTTGCCGATCGCATGCAGCGCGCCGGTGAGCCCGATGTAGTTGATGTCGTGCCCGGCCGTCGGCGCTAGCGGGCCGGTCTGGCCCCAGCCGGTGATGCGGCCGTAGACGAGTTTGGGATTCGTGGCCAGGCAGGCGTCGGGGCCGAGGCCGAGGCGTTCCATGACGCCGGGGCGGAAACCCTCGATCAGCGCATCGGCCGAGGCGACGAGCTTTTGCATGGCAGCGACGGCCTGCGGCTTCTTCAAGTCCAGCGCCAGCGAACGGCGGCCGCGGTTGAGGAAGCCGTAGCTCTTCAGCGTATCGAAAGCGCTGTCTCCCGGCGCCTCCTTGCGGTCGATGCGGATGACCTCTGCGCCCATGTCGGCGAACAGCATGGCGGCGAACGGCGCCGGCCCGATGCCGGCCATTTCGATGATGCGGATTCCTGCGAGCGGTCCCATGATTTTTCGGTGGCGATGAGCGGGGGCTATTGAACCACGAGGGTGGCTCTCGTGACTACAGTCGGCGAGATTGCCTCTGGCAGGCAGTGACCGACTCACACCGCAAGCCGTGCTTGTTTGCCGGCGGCGCGCGGGCGGATGGGGTACTCCGCGCGCCCTCCCGCTGCTGGGAAGCGCAGATATCGGTCGCACGGAGTACCCCACCCACCCGTTTGTGGGTGGGCGCGGGTTTGGCGATCAAGGCAAACCATTTGGATATCATGGCTCGGCACGTTGGCATGACGCTGAAATTGTCCAACAGGCGGTTGGACAAATATCTTGGGGCCATAATCCGGTACTGCCCATCAGGCGGAAAGATGCGACACCGCGCCGGGTCTAAGCGGAGTGCGCGGATCGAACGTGAATTGGACGGCGAAGGAGCGGGGACATGACAATCGTTTGCCTTGTGACAGAAATTCATTTCATCGTCGAGGAAGCGCCCGAAGGCGGCTTCATTGCTCGTGCCGTGGGCGCCGACATTTTCACCGAGGCGAAAGACCTTTCCGGTTTGCATGCCCAAGTCGGGGATGCCGTGCGTTGCCATTTCGATGAAGGTACCCAGCCGGCGGTGATCCGGCTGCACATGGCGCGGGAAGTTGCGGACGACGTAAGCGGTCAGGGCGCGTGATCGTCGTCCCGTCAGCGCCGACGCTTTGCGCGGAAATTTCGGCAGGCTCGCGTGGTGAGCCTCTGGGGGATGATGATGGCGGACATGAACACGACTTACTTCGCACATAGCGCAAACACCACTGGCGAATGTCACTTCTTGAGCCAGCATCTCGAAGGCGTCGCCGGGCTTGCGCGCCGATTTGCCGATGCGGCGCCATGGGCCGATGAGGCTCGTCTCGCCGGACTACTGCACGACCTTGGCAAGTATGCCGACCGCTTTCAGGCGCGGCTGCGCGGCGAGGATTCGGGGCTCGATCATTGGTCGCAGGGTGCCTGGCTGGCCCTGTCGAAATATCAGGCCGTTACCGCCGCGCTGGCGGTGCAGGGTCATCATGTCGGTTTGCAGCGAGGCTCCCCGCAGGCCATGCTCGGTTGCGCGCCAGCGCAGCGCATGCTTGACTTCAGCACCCACCATCGCGAGATTGCCGACAGCATCATCGACATTCGTAGAACGATCACCGGTTCGCCCCGGTCGTTCTCCGATTATGCGGTGACTGTGCATCGGGATCGCCTGCCTGCCGGGGTCGAACTGGTCACGCCGTAGGCAGATATGAACTGGCGCGAACGCATCGTCTGCAACCGCGACATTCTGCTCGGCAAGCCGACCATCAAGGGCACGCGAATTTCTGTCGAACTCATTCTTCAGGGATTCGCCGGCGGTTGGCGCATGGAAGATGTTCTGGAAAGCTATCCGCACCTTGGCCGCGAGGATGTTCTCGCGGCGCTAGCCTGCGCTGCCGAAATAGTGCATGCCCACCGCTTCGATCCATTGCCCGAGGCCGGGGATGAAAATGCAATGTTCGACGGGCCTTCCGCCGAATCGAAGAATCCCGATATCGTCACCTCGGCGCGAACTGCCCGCGCGAGTTTCCCCAAATGCGATGCAAGCGAGTTGCACGATGAATTTGACGCGACTCGTACCGAGTGGGACGGACGCGGTCACGAAAAATGACTATTCCTGCCCGATCAATCCGATACGGCCATGACTGACGATTTCGTCCCTTTCTCCGCTCCTCCGCCAGCCTTGGTGGAGACTCCCGCCGGCTACGCCGACTGGCTGGCCAATCTGAAAACGCGCATCCACACCGCACAGCAGCGCGCGGCGCTGGCGGTAAATCGCGAGCTGGTGTTGCTGTACTGGCAGATCGGGCGCGATATTCTGGAACGGCAGGCCAAGCAAGGCTGGGGTGCCAAGGTAATCGAGCGGCTGGCGCACGATCTGCGGACGGCCTTTCCTGACATGAAGGGATTTTCGCCGCGCAATCTCAAGTACATGCGGGCTTTTGCCGAGGCCTGGCCGGAATCTCAATTTGTGCAGCAGGCTGCTGCACAATTGCCGTGGTTCCATCTTTGTACCCTGCTCGACAAGCTGAAGACCCGCGAGGAGCGAGACTGGTATCTGGCCAAAGCCATCGAAAATAACTGGTCGCGCAATGTCCTGGTGATCCAGATCGAAACGGGCTTGCGCGAACGCAGCGGCTCGGCCGTCACCAACTTTTCGACCCAGTTGCCGCGAGCGCATTCCGACTTGGCGCGCGAATCGCTGAAAGACCCCTATCGGCTAGACTTTCTCGGACTGGGCGAGGATGCCGACGAACGCGCCATCGAATCCGCCATCGTTGAACACATCACCCGCTTTCTGCTCGAACTGGGCGCTGGATTCGCCTACGTCGGACGGCAAGTGCCTATCGAGGTGGGTGGCGACGATTTCTTCATCGACCTGCTCTTTTACCACCTCAAGCTGCGCTGCTATGTCGTGATCGAGCTCAAGGCCGGCCCCTTCAAGCCGGAGCACGCGGGGCAATTGAATTTCTACCTGAGCGCGGTGGATGCTCAGGTGAAATCGAAGCAGGACAATCCCACCATCGGCCTGTTGTTGTGCAAGAGCAAGAACCGCGTGGTCGCCGAATACGCGCTGCGCGGTTCCAGCAAGCCCATTGGCGTCGCCGAATACCAGCTGGTCGAGGCATTGCCTGCCGAACTTCAAACCAGCTTGCCCAGCATCGAGCAGATTGAGCGGGAACTGAGCGGTGAAGAATCGGGGCCATGACCGACGACTTCCTCAATCTCTCCGCCCTCAACCAGTTTGCCTACTGCCCGCGCCGCTGCGGACTCATCTATCAGGAAGGCGAGTTTGCGGACAACTTGCATACGGCGCGCGGCAATGCCGAACATGCGCGGGTCGATCAGGCGGATCATGCGGTCACGCGCGAAGGCGTGCGGGTGGAACATGCCCTGCCGGTCTGGAGTGATCGCATTGGTCTGATCGGCAAGTGCGACGTGGTCGAGTTCTGGCCCGATAGCACGGTCTATCCGGTCGAATACAAGCACGGCCCGAAGCGCAAATGGCTGAACGACGACTTACAATTGGCTGGGCAGGCGTTGTGCCTCGAAGAAATGCTGGGCAGGCCGGTCCCACGCGGCGCGATTTACCACGTTAGCAGCCGGCGCCGCCGTGAAGTCGAGATTAGGGGCGAACTGCGGCGTCAGGTGGAAGAAACCGCCGCCGCTATTCGTGCCATGGTCGACTCAGGTGTCTTGCCGCCGCCGGTTAATGATGCCCGCTGCCGCGAGTGTTCGCTCAAGCCGTGCTGCCAGCCCGAACTCGTCGGGGCGGGGGACAGACAGCGCGCCTTCGCGCGAACTCTTTTCGAGGTGGTGCCGTGAGCATCCAGACCATCGAGAACACGGTCTACATCATGGCGCAGGGCGCCTACGCCCATCTCGATAACGACACCTTGCGCATCGAAATCGAGCACGAGACCAAGCTGCGCGTGCCGCTTCATCATGTTGGCGCGTTGGTGTGCTTCGGCAATGTGATGGTTTCGCCCTTCCTGATGCACCGCTGCGCCGACGAAGGCAAGGCCGTAGTGCTGCTTTCCGAGTCGGGCCGATTCAAGGCTCGGCTCGAAGGGCCGGTGTCGGGCAACGTGCTGCTACGCCAAGCTCAGCATCGGCGCGGCGACAGTGCCGGGTTTTGCGTGGCGGTGGCGAAATCGTGTATTGCAGGCAAGATCAGGAATTGTCGCCAAGTGCTGCTTCGCGGCGCCCGTGAAAACGGCCGCGAGGAAGATGGCGCCGCGCTCACGGCAACTGCCGACGAACTTGCCCGTGCGCTGGCGCGCCTGGAACACGCGTCCGATCTCGACGCCGTGCGCGGCATTGAGGGCGACGCCGCCAAGCGCTACTTCGGCGTGCTGCCGCTGGTGGTGCGCCCCGATGCCCGCGCCGACTTCGCCATGAACGGTCGCACGCGCCGGCCGCCGCTGGATCGCATGAATGCGCTGCTGTCGTTTCTTTACGCCATGCTGATGAACGACGTGCGTTCCGGCGTCGAGTCGGTCGGGCTCGATCCGCAGATCGGTTTCCTGCACGCGCTACGGCCGGGGCGCGCCGCGCTCGCGCTCGACCTGATGGAGGAGTTCCGGCCGCTGCTGGCCGACCGCTTGGCGCTGACCCTCATCAATCGTCGGCAGATCGCCGCCGCGGACTTTGTCGATCATCCGGGCGGCGCCGTTACACTGAAGGACGATGCGCGGCGCGCTGTGGTCACCGCCTACCAGGAACGCAAGCAGGAAAGCCTCACCCATCCGCTGCTGGAGACCAGTCTTGCGCTGGGGCTGGCGCCCTTCGTGCAGGCGCGCCTGCTTGCCCGCACCGTGCGCGGCGACGCCGAAGGCTATTTGCCGTTCTGCCCGAAGTGAGCATGCTCGTCATCGTCAGCTACGACGTATCCACCGAGACCGCCGCTGGACGCAAGCGTCTGCGGCGCGTTGCCCGCGTTTGCGAAAGCACCGGACAACGGGTGCAGAAATCGGTTTTCGAGTGCCGTGTCGATGCAGCCCAGTTCGAGGAACTCGAACGTCGCCTGCTGGCCGAGATCAAGCTCGACGAAGACTGCCTGCGCTTCTATCGCCTAACCGAGCCTGTCGAAGTGCATGTGCGAGAACACGGCAAGTTCCGGGCGGTCGATTTCGATAAGCCGCTGGTGATATGACGCGCGGATTCTCAGCTCCGACAAAAGGCCGGGAGGTTCGCGGCAAGCGGAACTCTTTGATTTTGCGTCAGGAATGCGAACGAGGCAGAATGGCGAGCGCTTCGTTTCGAAGAAGCGGCACACGGTCCGCGCACAGCATTGAATTTGCGTTGATGAATCATCTGGTTGCGCGCGGACGCCCGGCCCGCGAGGGTCGAGCGAGGATTGAAACATCCTCAAGCGCCACAAGTTCAACTTCTACGCGGGCGAGGATTGAAACGACAAGAACAAGCTGGAGAACTACGCCAAGATCAAGACGCCCGGCCCGCGAGAGCCGGACGAGGATTGAAACTGGTTTCCGTTACTGAAGCTCTGACTCCACGCGCTGCCTAGCCTGCTGCGTGCGCCCAGCGCCGCTCAATCCGCTAGCCGAATCCGCGCCGCCAATTCCTTCAGCTTTTCCAGCCCCGGCTCCTTGCGCGGCCAGGTGAGGTCGACGCCGTCGCCTTCGTGGCGCGGCAGGACGTGCAGGTGGAGATGCGGCACGGTCTGCCAGCCGGCGGCCTTGTTGGCTTGCAGGACGGTCATGCCGGCGGGGGCGAAGGCGTGCTGCACGGCGCGGGCGATGCGCCAGGCGGCGGCCATCAGTGCGCGGGCGGTGACTTCGTCGGCGTCCATCAGCGTCTCGTAGGGTTGCCGACTGGCGACGATGACGTGGCCCGGATTGACCTGGCCGGCATCCATGAAGGCGAAGACGAGGTCGTCCTCGTAGACTTTGGCGCAGGGCAGCTCGCCGGCGATGATGCGGGAAAAGACGGTGGCGGTCATGACGTTCTCCAGTGGTTCGATGCGGGGCGAGTATAGTGAAACCTGCCGCGTCTGCCGCGGCACCACAAGCGAAAATCCGACTCCCGGGTAAACCCATGTCTTCTGCCATCGGTGCCGCCGCCGGCCGCTTCGGCCGCATTTCCCTGCTGCGCGTGGATCGTCCCGTCGCGGCCCATGCCCATCCCCATTGCCACGCGCTGTTCAAGGTCGGTGGCGCCGACAGTTTTTTCGAGGTGGCGGGCGAGCGCCTGCCGCTGGTCGACGATACGGTGGTGCTGGTGAATCCCTGGCGCAACCACGGCTACCCTTACGACGCGGCACGCGGCGGTTCGCGAGTGCTGGCGCTGTACGTCGAACCGGACTGGCTGGCGGAATTGGACCGGAAGTTCGCCGCCGCTGCGCGGCGAGATTTTTTCATGTGCCCCTGCGCCCGTGTTCCCGACTGGATGGGTGCGCTGGCGCGGGCGATGGCGGAGGAACTCGCGGGCCGCAGTCCGGATGGCGCGCGTGCCATCGGGCTGCTCGAAGCGCTGATGGCCGGGGTCATCGGCGAGTACTCGCGCGGCGGCGCGGTGCGGGAACGGTATTGCGGGATTGGCGACCGCCGCATCCGCCGCGCGGTGAGCCTGCTGCGCGCAGATCCGGCCCGCGACTGGGATCTGGCCGAACTTGCGGCAGCGGCGGCGCTCTCGCGCGCCCACTTCTTCGAACGTTTCCGCGCCGAGACGGGCGTGACGCCGCGCGTTTATCGCAATGCCTTGCGCATGGAGACGGCCTACGCACGCCTGCTCGCCGGCGAAGTCGCGTCCGGGGACGTCGCCAGGGAACTGGGTTTCGCGGCGCCGTCGCATTTCAGCCGCTTCTTCGGCGCCAACCACGGCGTTGCGCCCAGCGCCTGGCTGCGCGCGGCCAGGCGGTTCCAGGTATAAGATGGATCGCGTTAGGGGAATCGACATGATCCGCAACGCTTTGGCGCTCTGCCTGCTCTGGCTGGCGTCCGCCACCGCCCTCGCTGCCGAGTTCTCGGTCGGCGTTACGCCGCAGTTCGAACGGCGGCAGTTGTTCGCCGTCTGGACGCCGCTTCTGGCCGACCTGGAAAAGCGCACCGGCCACCGCTTCAAGCTCGTCATTGCGCCCGACATTCCCGAATACGAGCGCCAATACAACGCCGGCGCCTACGACTTCAGCTACATGAATCCCTACCTGGTGGTGGAAAATCCCCAGGGCTATCTGCCGCTGGTGCGCGATGCTGCGCCCATTTTCGGCATCCTCGTGGTGCGCCAGGACAGCGCGATCCGTGCGCCGGCCGACCTCGAGGGCGCCGCGATCGCGTTTCCGACGCCGAATGCCATCGGCGCCAGTCTGCTGATCCGCGCCGAACTGGCGCGCAAATTCGGTATCCGCTTCGAGCCCAGGTACGTGAAGTCCCACACCGCGACTTATCTTTCGGTTGCCCAGGGCTTGACCGTGGCCGGCGGCGGCGTGCAGAAGACTTTCGACGAACAGAAGGACTCGGTACGCAGCCTGTTGCGCATCGTGCATACGACGCGGCCGTCGCCTTCGCTGCCGGTCGCCGCCCATCCGCGCGTGCCGGCTGCGGTGCGCGAAGCGGTACGCGAGGCCTTGCTGGCCATGGCGGCGAGGCCTGAGGGCGCGGCCCTGCTCAAGGAGGTGCCGATGGCGCGCCCGGTTGCGGCTTCCGGCCGCGACTACGAACCCTTGCGCGAACTCGGGCTGCGCGAGTTCTTCGTGCCCGAACCGGCGGCGGCGCGGTGAGCCTGCGGGCGAAAATCTTCCTGCTGCTGGCGTTGGTCTACGCCCTTCTGCTCGGCTATCTTTACGCGGTCTGGATGCCGGAGGCGACGCGCTATCAGGTCGATGCCAATCGCCGCATGCAGGCGCGCGCCCTGGCCACGCTCGGCGAGGGGCTGACGCCGATGGTTCTGGGCGGCCAGCTCGGCGACCTTTACGACACGCTGGATCAGATGCGCCACGACAATCCCGAATGGCGGGCGGTGGAACTCATCGACAATCGGCAGCGCCGCCTTTATCCGCTGGCGGGAACGCCGCTGCCCACGGCGGAATCCGACGACGCGCAGCACGATATCGCGCTGCGCGTGGGCGGCAATGCGGTGGCGACCCTGCGCGTGACGATTTCGCAGGCGCCGCTGCTCGCCGAAATCCGCCGCGCCCAGACGGCGCTGATCGTCGCCCTCGCGGTTGCCGCCCTGTTTGTCCTGCTGCTGGTTGGCCTGATGCTGGAAGCGACGGTGCGGCGGCCGGTGAGCCGCCTCGCCGCGGCTTCGCACGCGCTGGCCGCGGGCGAGTTCGACGCGCCGCTGCCGCGCGCCGGCAGCGACGAGGTCGGCGAACTGGTGCATAGCTTCGCGCACATGCGCGATCAGGTGCGCGAGTCGCAGCAGGGATTGCGGCAGCTCGCCGCCACGCTCGAAGAGCGGGTGCAGCAGGAGGTGGCGCGCAACCGCGAGAAGGACCATCTGCTGATCCAGCAGTCGCGCCTCGCCTCCATGGGCGAGATGGTGCACAACATCGCCCACCAGTGGCGCCAGCCCCTCAACGCCCTCGGCCTCCTGATCCACAATATCCGCGACGATTTCGAATACGGCGCCCTCACCGCCGCGAGCCTGCAGCAGGCGACGGCCGACGCGCAGCGGCTGCTCGAGCGCATGTCGCGCACCATCGACGATTTCCGCGATTTCTTCCGACCGGACCGCGAGATGGCGGACTTCGACGTCGGGGCGGCGGTGCGCGACGCCCTTTTCATCACCGAGGCTTCCCTCCGGAACTACAATATCGAGGTCGCTGCCGAGATTCCGGACGGCATCGTGGCCGCGGGCTATCCGTCCCAGTTCAGCCAGGCGGTGCTCAACCTGCTGGTCAATGCCAAGGAGGCCTTGCAGCAACGCGGTCCCGGCGGCCGCATCGGCGTGCGGCTGGCGGCGGCGGACGGCAGCGCGGTCGTGACGGTGGACGACGATGCGGGCGGCATTGCGCCGGAGGTGCTGCCGAAGGTTTTCGAGCCCTACTTCACGACCAAGGAGCAGGGCAGCGGCATCGGCTTGTACATGGCGAAGATGATCATCGAGAAGAACATGAACGGCAGCATCGAAGCTTCGAACACCCCGGCCGGCGCGCGTTTCGCCATTTCGATTCCGCTGCGGACGACCGCGGGAGATCGCCATGGATGATCCGCGCCGGGCCGACTTTCTGCGCACCTTGTCGGTGCTCTACGTCGAGGACGACGCCGAGGTACGCGGCCAGCTTGCCCGTTTTCTGGAGCGCCGCGTCAGGCACCTGGTCGTCGCCGACAACGGCCGTCTCGGCCTGGACGCCTTCCTCGCCGCCCACCACGACCTCGTCATTACCGACATCAAGATGCCGGAGATGGACGGCTTGCAGATGGCGGAGCGCATCAAGGCCACCGCCCGCGACGTTCCCATCATCGTCATCACCGCCTACAGCGACCGCGACTATCTGATCCGCGCCATCGAACTCGGCGTCGATCGCTACGTCACCAAGCCCATCGATCCCGATGCCCTCGTCGACGCGATTTTCCGCGCCGCCCAGGTGCGCTTCCAGCAGCAGGAAATCGACCGCGCCAACCGCCGCGTGCGCGATACCCTGGAGCAGACGGTGATGGCGATGGGGCGCGCCATCGAACTGCGCGATCCCTATACCGACGGCCATCAGAAGCGCGTGGCGCTGCTGGCCGGCGCCATCGCCGAAGACCTGGGGCTGCCGCAGGAAACCATAGACGGCATCCGCCTCGGCGCCCTGATCCACGACGTCGGCAAGATCCAGGTGCCGACCGACATCCTCAGCAAGCCCGGCCGGCTGCGCGACGAGGAGCGCAGCATCGTGCGCCTGCATGCCAAGGCCGGCGAGGAACTGCTGGGCGACATCGACTTCCCGTGGCCCATCGGCCAGATGGTGCTGCATCACCACGAACGGCTCGACGGCAGCGGCTATCCCCGACGTGGTCGAGGCGATGAGCTCCCACCGCCCCTATCGTCCCGCCCTCGGACTCGACGCGGCGATCGCGGAATTGCGCCAGGGCAGCGGCCGCATCTACGACGGCGCCGTGGTCGCAAGCTGCCTGCGCGTCCTGGAACGACAGCCCGATCTGCTCAAGCAGGCTTGAGCGCCGCCGCCGCGTCCGCCGCGGCGATGCCCGCAACCCGCACGCGCTTGGCGCGCGAGGTCTGGCCGGAAACGAGTGCGACGCTCGCCTTGGGCACGCCCAGCGTCTTGGCGACGAAGGCAATCAGGGCTTCGTTGGCCTTGCCGTCCACCGGCGGTGCGGCGAGACGGATCTTGAGGGCGTCGCCGTGGGGGCCGGCGACTTCGGTGCGCTTGGCGCCGGGCTGGATGTGCAGGCTGAGGACGACGCCGTCGCCGCCGGCGGCGAGCCAGGGCGGCTGCATCAGGCCAGCAGCGGCGCCACGGCCATGCGCAGCCAGCCGATGAGGAACAGCGCCACTTGCAGCAGCAGCAGCAGCGCCACCGGCGTCAGGTCGACGCCGCCGACCGGCGGAATCAGGCGCCGGAAGGGCGCCAGCAGCGGCCGCACCAGGGCGTCGAAGACGCCGGCCATCGGCGCGTAGGGATTGATCCAGGAAAATATCGCGCTGACGATGGTGGCGCCGATCAGCAGCCAGACGAAGACCTTGAGGGTTTCCAGCATCGCCAGCAGCAGCACGGCGACGGGCGCGGCCGGCAGCCCGAGCAGCAGGGCGGCGATGGCGAGATAGACGACCTGTGTCAGCCAGGCCAGCACCAGGCAGGACAGATCGATGCCGAAGAGGCCGGGCACGACCCGGCGCGCCGGCCGCACCGCCCAGTCGGTGATGGCGACGACGAATTGCCCGAGCGGATTGCGGAAAGAGACGCGCGCCCACTGCAGCGCGAAGCGCGCGAGCAGGGCGAAGGCGAGGAAGCCGAGAAGGGTTTCCAGGATCATCAGCAGGAGTTGGGCGAGCATCAGTCTTGTCCGAGGATGTCGCCGAGTTCGCGGCCGCGGGCATTGGCCGCCTGTACGCCGCGCTCGATGGCGGCGGCGATGCCGTTGGCGTCGAAAGCGTTGAGGGCGGCCTCGGTGGTGCCGCCCTTGGAGGTGACGCGGCTACGCAGCAGCGCCACCGCTTCGGGGCTGCTTTCGGCCAGCTTGGCGGCGCCGAGGAAGGTTTCGACGGCCAGCAGGCGCGCGGCCTCGGCGTCGAAGCCGAGATTCTTCGCCGCCGCCTCCAGCGCTTCGATGAAATAGAAGACGTAGGCCGGGCCGCTGCCGGAGATCGCGGTGACGGCGTCCATCATCGCCTCGTCCTCGATCCAGATGTTGCGGCCGACGGCGCCGAGAATTTTTTCGGCCGTGGCGCGGCCCTCGAAATCGACGCTGGGATCGGCGTAGAGGCCGGTGATGCCGGTGCCGATCAGGGCCGGCGTGTTGGGCATGGTGCGCACGATGCGGCGGTGGCCGCCGAGCCAGCGCGCTATGTCGGCAAGCCGCAGGCCGGCGGCGATGCTGACGACGAGTTGACCGCTCAGCTTGCCCGCCATCGGTGCCAGCGCCTCCTTCATCTGCTGCGGCTTGACGGCGAGCACCAGCACGACGCAGTTGAGCGCCGCCGTGTCGACCGCCGGCGTGCAGCGAACGCCGAAGGCTTCGGTGAGCTTTTCGCGCGCTTCCGCGACGGGCTCGACGACCTGGATGCCGGCGGCCGAGTAACCCTGCTTGCGCAGGCCGCCGATGAGTGCGACCGCCATGTTGCCGCCGCCGATGAAGGTGATTTTCATACGGAATCCTGTGAGTAGTTGCGCGCGCCAAAGACCGCGGTGCCGACGCGCACTATGGTAGCGCCTTCGGCGATCGCCGTTTCCAGATCGTGGGACATGCCCATCGAAAGCGTATCGAGCGCGTAGCCCCGGCGCTTCAATTCGTCGCGCAATTCGCGCAATAGCGCGAAGCGGCTGCGCAACAGAACTTCATCGTCGGTCGGCTCGGGTATCGCCATCAGGCCGCGCAGGCGCAGATTCGGCAACGGCGCGATCGCGGCGGCGAGTGCCGCCGCCTCCGCCGGTGCGCAGCCGCTCTTGCTGTCCTCGCCGCTGACGTTCACCTGCAGGCAGACCTGGAGCGGCGGCAGGCCCGCGGGGCGCTGCGCCGAGAGACGTTCGGCAATCTTGAGACGCTCGATCGAATGCACCCAGGCGCAGGTCTCCGCCACCGCGCGCGTCTTGTTGCTCTGCAAGGGACCGATGAAATGCCACTCGGCCGCGAGGTCGGCCAGCGCCGCGATCTTCGGCACTGCCTCCTGTACGTAGCTCTCGCCGAAAGCGTGCTGGCCGCAGGCCGCCGCCTCGCGCAAGGCGGCGGCCGGCCAGGTCTTCGAGACCGCCAGCAACAGCACGCCGGCGGGATCGCGGCCGCAGGCGGCGCAAGCCGCGGCAATGCGTGCATGGACGGCTTGCAAGTTGGCGGAGATTGTTGTCATATAACGCCCTCAGTATACCGACTCCGACCACAGGAAGCCCTCATGGACATCACCGAACTGCTCGCCTTCGTCGTCAAGAACAAAGCTTCCGACCTGCATCTGTCTTCCGGGCTGCCGCCGATGATCCGCGTCCATGGCGACGTGCGCCGCATCAACCTGCCGCCGCTGGAACACAAGGACGTGCATGCGATGGTGTACGACATCATGAACGACGGCCAGCGCAAGGTATACGAGGAGAACATGGACATCGACTTCTCGTTCGCGGTGCCGGGGCTGGCGCGCTTCCGCGTCAATGCCTTCGTCCAGAACCGCGGCGCCGGCGCGGTGTTCCGTACCATTCCGTCGAAGGTGCTGACGCTGGAACAACTCAATGCGCCGAAGATCTTCGCCGAGATCGCGCGCACGCCGCGCGGCGTGGTGCTGGTGACCGGCCCTACCGGCTCG
>JACRPB010000104.1 GCA_016214175.1 Rhodocyclales bacterium | reverse complement strand
GACGTAGTACTCGTTGACGTCGGCGGTGCGGCTGATGACGCCGATGCCGGAATAGACGGCGATGGTGGCCATCAGGAACAGGTAGCCGATGGCGCGTGCCGACAGGCCCATGTTCTCGCCGATCGAGACGCCGGCGATGAAAACGGCGAAGCCAAGGGTATACCAGGCGTAGAGTCTTTTCAGGCGGCGATGGAACGGGCGGCTTCCGGGAAAGGGCATGACGGGTTACGCGGTGGGGGTGTGGACGCTTAGAGCCGGTATTCGAGCTGCAAGCGGCTTTGCAGCTTCTTCGCCTGCTTGAAGGCCTGCTTGAGAATCAGACGGTCGAGTTCGTTCAAGCGGTCGGGATCGATGCGGTTCTCCATCCCGGCGGCGACGCCCTCCTGCTGTTGGCGCAGGCGCAGCAACTGGATGAAGTAGAAGCCGTCGACGAGGGCGCCGACGTCGTCGCGGCCGAGCTTGCCGCGCGCGGCCAGCGCGCGCAGGCGCTCGGCGGTGTTGGTGGCATCGACGCCGTTGGCCAGCGCCAGGATGCGCGCCACGTCGACGAACAGGCGCGCGCCGGAGGCCTTGAGGTCCAGGGTATGCGGAAACTCGCCGTCCTTGTCGAAGGCGAAATCGCGCACCAGGCCCAGCGGCGGCGCCACGCGCAGCGCGTTCTCGGCCATGAAGCGCAGGAACAGCGGGCCGCCGACGGCGGTGCCGAGCAGCCAGGTGCGCAGGTCTTCGGTCAACGCTTCCTCACCGTAGAGCGGGCGGAAGTCGAAATAGATGGTCGCATTCAGCAGCGCCTTCGGGCTCGCCGCTTGCAGCCAGGCGTGGAACTTGTCTTTCCATTCGTCGAGCGCCAGGCACAGGTCGGGATTGCCGGCCATGACGTTGCCCTTGCAAAGCGGGAAGCCGCAGGCGGCGAGACGCTGGTTCACGGCGCGGGCGAACGGCAGGAAGGCGGCGCGCACGGTGGCCGCGGTTTCCCGCGGCGCGGCGAAGACGATGCCGTTGTCCTGGTCGGTGGCCAGCGTCTGCTCGAAGCGGCCTTCGGAACCGAAGGAAAGCCAGCACCAGCGGACCTTGGGCAGGACGAATTCGTGCTGCGTCAGTTCGACGACGCGTACCGTCAGGTGATCGTTGAGCGAGGAAATCAACTGCGTCAGGGGTTCCGCCGCCGCGCCTTCGCGCAGCATGCGTTCCGCCAGGCGCCGGATGTCGTCGGCTGCGGCGACGAGGCCTTCGAGGTCGCGGGCGTTGCGAATGGCGCCGGAGATCGCCTTGCCGCCGCCGCTTTGCAGTTCGTAGATGTCGTCCTGGGAAACGACGCCGGCCATGCGGCCCGAGGCGTCGACGATGATGACGTGATGGACGTCGTGGCGCGCCATGACCAGGGCCGCCTGGTAGATGGTGGCGCGCCAGTTGAGCACCAGCAGTTCGCCCTGGCTCATCACCGACAGCAGCATGCGGTCGAGGTCGAAGGCCGCGTCGGCGACGCAGCGCCGCAGGTCGCGCAGCGTGAATATGCCGACCGGGCGGCCGCTTTCGGGTTCGACGACGACGATGGAGCCGACGCCGTACTCGGCCATGCTCTGGACCGCTTCGCGCAGGCTCGTTTCCGGCGCGGCGGTGACCGGTTTGCGGCGGACGAGCGCCGCCAGTTGGCTGTGCAGGGTGAGGCGGGACGTAGCTCTCATGGCATCAGGCGTCGACGTGGAAGGCAAATTTCATATTCTGCTGCAAGCGCCGCGCCTGCTTCAGCGCTTCCTTGAGCAGGCGCACCGCGAAGTCGTCGAGCGCATCCGGCCGCGCCAGGTTGCCCGGCGCGGCGCCGGCGGCGAGCGCGGCGGCCTGAAGTTCGAGGCGCAGGCGCTGGATGCAGGCGAAGGCCTGTGCCGCCGCGGCCGCTTCCGCCGCGGCGAGCTTACCGGCCGCCACGGCGGCGCGCAGGCGCGCGACGGTGCCGACCGGGTCGCTGCCGGAGGCCAGCGCGAAGATTCTGGCGGCATCGACGAACAGGCGCGCGCCCTGCTTCTTCAGGTCGACGCTGCCCGGCGCGTCGCCGCCGGCGACGATGTCGCCGAGCAGTCCGAGCGGCGGCGCCACGGTCAAGGCATTGGCTGCCATCATGCGGATGAAGGCGTCGTTGGCGGCGGTAAGGCCGAGCAGGGAGCGGCGCAGGTCGTCGGCCAGCGCGGCGGCGCCGTGGATCGGGCGAAAGTCGAAAAAAATCGTCGTGTTCAGCAGCGCCTGCGGATCGGGCGTGCGGATCCAGGTGGCGAAACGCTGGCGCCATTCCTCGGCCGAGAGGCACCAGGCCGGATTGCCGGCCATGATGTCGCCGGCGCAGAGCGGAAAGCCGCAGGCGGCGAGCGCTGCGTTCGCGGCCTGGGCGAAGGGCTGGAACAACTGGCGCATGGCCTGCGCCTCGGCCGGTCCGGCGGCGCTGAAGATGAGGCCGTTGTCCTGATCGGTGGCGAAGGTCTGTTCGCTGCGGCCCTCGGAACCGAAGGCCAACCAGCACCAGGCGGCCGCCGGCAGGCGATGGTCGCGTTCGACGACGGCGATGACGCGCCGCACCAGGCGATCGTTGAGTTCGGTGACGACGCGCGTGGCGAGCCCGGCGCCGGCATCGCCGGCGACCAGGCCGGCGCCGACCTCGCGGATGTGCGGCGCCAGGCGTGCCAGGGCGGCCACGTCCGCGGCGGCGGCGATGTCCGCGGCCAGCGCGGCCAGGCGCGGACCGAGGGTCCCGAAGATCAGCTCTCCGGCATCGGGGGGGGCGGCCGCGCTCAATACTTGATCCTCGCGTAATAGGTCTTCTCGGCGGCTTCGAGGGCCTGGCGCAGCGTGAGTATGCCCATGTCGGCCAGCAGCGGCACCATCTTGACGAAGACTTCGCCGGTGACGAAGGCGTCGCCGAGCGCCGTGTGGCGGCCGATGACGTTGATGCCGAGCCGCTCGGCGATGCTTTCGAGGCGGTGCGACTCCTGGTTCGGGTGGATCACCGCCGACAGCAGCAAGGTGTCGAGCACCGGCTGGGTGAAGCGGATGCCGGTGGCTTCTTCCTTGAGTTGCAGGAAACGCATGTCGAAGGCGGCGTTGTGGGCGACGAGCACGGTCTCGCTGCAGAATTCGTGGAAGACCGGCAGCACGACGTCGATGGTGGGCTGGCCGCGCACCATGTCGGGGGTGATGCCGTGGATGGCGATGCCTGCCGGCGACAGCGGCCGCTGCGGATCGATCAACTGGTCGACGATTTCCTGGCGCAGCAGGCGGCCATTGACGATGCGCACGGCGCCGATCTGGATTATCTCGTCGCCGGCCGCCGGTTCGAGGCCGGTGGTCTCGGTGTCGAACACCGAATAAGCCAGTTCGGACAGCTTGCGGTCGAGGTCGATCGAGGTGTCGCGGAAGTCGAACAGGTTGAAGTCGTAGTACTCGGGCCGGCTTTCGCCGCGCAGGTGCTGCGCCTGCCTTGCCGGCTGCATCTCGGGCGTCGCCGCCACCGGCAGCACGATGCGGAAGAAGGCGCGGTGCGCGGCCTTGTCGCGCTGGTACCAGATCTCGCCGCCGTGGCGGTCGATGACGTCGCGCAGCGTCAGCGGGTTGGTTTCCTGGCCGACGCTCATCGGTTCCAGCTCCCAGGTATAGAGCGTCTCCGAGGAGACCGGCGGCCCCGACCAGATGAGGTCGGCGAAAGCCATCTGGCCTTCGGCGGAAAGGCGGAAGCGCAGTTCGCGGATCTGGTAATGCTCCTGGAGCCGCGCCGCGAGGAAGGTCATGGCCTGGATCAGCGAAAAGCTGTCGGCGCGGATCCAGAGGCTGGCGTCGAGTTCCTCGGTCTTGGTCAAGAGCTGCAAGCTGTCCTCGATGCGCCGCTGCGCCGCCGCCAGCAGGTCGATGCCGAGCATGTCTTCGAGCGGCCAGCGCGTCTTCAGCGAATCGGCAAAGCCGTTCATGGTCTGTTCGAGGCGCTGGCTCATGGCGGTCGCCTCCTCGCGGATGATGCCGACGAAGCGCTCGCGCAATGCGGGCTCCATGTCCGGATTGTCGGCCAGCGTCTCGACCGCCGCGCGCACGGCGCCGAGGGCGGCGCGGCTGCCGTCGGTGAGCGAATGCAGCACCTGGTCGCGCTGGGTTTCGCGCTCGAAGCTCTTGGTGATGTTCTCGATCGTCAGCACGTAGCCGGTGATCTGCGGCACCGCCTCGCCGTCGCCGGGCGCGGCCGGCGCGGCGCCCTCGGCGCCGCTACGCAGCACCGGCGCCATTTGCGCGCGCAACAACTGGCCGCTGCGCGTCGTCGTGATGAAATTCGCCGCCGGTTCGGCGCTGCCCTTGGCGATGCGCTGCCGGATGTTTTCCAGGGCGTGCGTAATCTGGCCGCGTTCGAGGATCGAAAATATCGAGCGGCCGAGCCCGATCAGGGCGCCGCCGCTCATCGAGGTCGGACCCTGCGCCAGCGCCTTGAACTGGAGCCGGGCGCGGTTGTTGTAGAGCAGGATGCGGCCGTCGAGGTTGCAGACGATGACGCCCTGCGCCAATTCCGACATCAGCGCCGCGAGCCGGTTCTTCTCTTCCTCGACCGAGGCCGAGGCGGCGGCGATCTTGGCTTCGACGTCGGTCAGCAGATCGTCGCGCTGCTGCGCCAGGTCGTTGGCGGCGCGCGCCAGTTCGCGCACTTCCGGCGGCCCTTCGGGGGCGACGCGGAAATTGCGGTTGGCGCCGAGCATCAGGCGCAGCACCTCGGCCATTTGCAGCAGGCCGCGCACGTATTGCTTGAACAGCATGCGCAGCACGGCGAGGCCGAAGATGAAGCCGATGACGGTCATCAGGCCGCCGATGGGCAGGCGCGGCAGCAGGATCGCCTCGGCCATCGCATGCTCGCCTTCCTGGAGATCGGCGACGAGGATCGCCGCCGTGACCAGGAACGGCCCGGTCATCAGCAGGCCGAGCACGCAGACGGCGATGAGGAAGCGGATGCGCGCGTTCATTCCAGATTCAGCAGCGACCTGACGCGAGCGACCAGCTCCTTGGTGGAAAACGGCTTGGTGACGTAGGCGTCGGCGCCGAGGGCGACGCCCTTGGCGACCTCGGATTCGCGCCCCTTGGCCGTCAGCATCAGCACCTTGAGCCCGGCCTGGGCCGGATCGGCGCGCAAGGCCTGGCAGACTTCGAAACCGGATTTCTTCGGCATCATGACGTCGAGCAGCACGAGGTCGGGACGGAAGCTGGCAACCTGTTCCAGCGCCGCCGCGCCGTCCACGGCAACCGCCACTTCGAAGCCTTCCTTGCGCATCAGATATTCGAGCGATATGACGATGTTCGGCTCATCGTCGACGATCAGTATTTTCATGGTCTCCTCGCAACAGCATGCAATTATCTCTTGTCCGCCAGCGGCAGCGTGAATATGAAGCGGGCGCCCTGCCCCGCCCCACTCTCGGCCCACATGCGACCGCCGAAATACTCGACGATCTGCCGGCTGATCGGCAACCCCAAGCCCGTGCCCTGCGGCTTGTCGGTCAATACGTCCTGTCCGCCCTGGCGGAACTTCTCGAATATCGTCTCGGTTTCCTCCGGCCGGATGCCGGGGCCATTGTCGGCGACCTCGACCCGCAGTTCGGCCGCCGCCGCCGTCAGCGTGACTTCCACGGCACCGCTCTGCGGCTGCACGAACTTCACGGCATTGGAGAGCAGGTTGATCATAACCTGCATCAGCCGATCGCGGTCGGCGCACACCAGCAGCGCAGTGGCGGGCGCCGCGACGCGGATGGCGACGCCCTTTTCGCGGAAGATCTGGCCCAGCGAGGCCACCGATTCCTTGACCACCTCGGCGAAATCCATCTCGGCCGAGGTCCAGTCGGCGCGGCCGGATTCGAGCTTGGCGAGGTCGAGGATCTGGTTGATGAGGCGCGACAGCCGCTCGGTTTCGCCGACGATGATGCCGAGGAAGCGCGTGCGCTCTTCGAGCCCGATTTTCGGATCTTCATGCAGCATCTCGGAAAAGGCGCGGATCGAGGTCAGCGGCGTGCGCAATTCGTGGGACACCGTCGAGATGAAGTCGTCCTTCATGCGATCGAGCTCGCGCAACTGGGCGTTGGCGGCGCGCAGATCGGCGGTGGCCTTCTCCAGCTCGCGCGACTTCTGCTCAAGCTCGTGGCTGTAGGCGCGGATTTGCGAGGCCTCGTCGAGTATGTCCATCACTTCGTCGAGGCCGACCGCTTCTTCCTGGACCACCGAGGCGACCATCACGCGCGCCGAGGCGGAGCCGATGGCGCCGGCGAGCAGGCTCTCGGCGAAATGGGCGAGTTCGGCGTCGGCCGGCAGGTCGGCGACGGCCTTGAAGCCGCGGCGGCGGGCGTGGCGCTCGAACGCCGCGCGCGCGCGCTCGGGCCCGAGGAATCGCCCCGCCAGCGGCAGTAGATCGGCGGCGCGGGCGCCGCTGCGCCAGCCGGCGAGTTCGCCGCGCTCGCGCACCGCGTCGTCGACGAACAGGGTCGCCTGACGCAATTCGCGCGCGTCCGGCGCCCGCTGCAAGGACACGCCGAGAAAGGCGCCGACGTTGGCGAACAGGCTCCAGAACAGGCAATGACTGATTTCGTCGAGCCCGGTGAGGCCGAACAGTTGCTGCGGCCGCAGCAGTTCGACGCCGAACAGGCCCTGGGTCATGAAGTCGGCCGGCAGCCAGCCGGATTTGGCGAACGAGGGCAGCAACAGCGTGTAGCACCAGACGGCGAAGCCGGCGACGAGGCCGGCCAGCGCGCCGGCGCGCGTGCCGCCCTTCCAGTAGAGGCCGCCGATCAGCACCGGCGCGAACTGGGCCACTGCGGCGAAGGAAATCAGGCCGATGCTGACGAGGGCGTAGGCTTCGCCGGCAACGCGGAAATAGATGTAGCCCAGCATCAGGATGACGGCGATGGCCCAGCGGCGGATTTCCAGCAGCAGGCCCGACAGGTCGCGGCGCTCCTGCAAGCCGAGCGGACGCAGGCGCAGCAGCAGGGGCATGACGAGGTCGTTGCAGACCATCGTCGACAAGGCGATGGTCTCGACGATGACCATGCCGGTGGCGGCGGACAGGCCGCCGATGAACACCAGCAGCGCCAGCGCCTCCTGCTGGTGGGCCATCGGCAGCGTCAGGACGAAGGTGTCGGCGTCGACGCCGCTCTTGAAGTGCAGCAGGCCGCCGAGGGCGATCGGCAGCACGAATATGTTGATCAGGAAGAGGTAGAGCGGAAACAGCCAGACCGCCCGCCGCACGTGTCCGGCATTGACGTTCTCGACCACGGCGATCTGGAACTGGCGCGGCAGCAGCAGCACCGACAGCATCGACAGGAAGGTCAGCGCCGCCCAACTGCCGTAGCCGGACGCGGTGTCGGCGGCGACCGTGAGGGCAGCCAGGCGCGGCATCTCCTGGGCACGGTCGAAGATGTCGCCGAAGCCGTCGTAGATGCCGAAGGTGACGAAGAGGCCGACGGCGAGGAAGGCCGCCAGCTTCACCACGGACTCGAAGGCGATCGCCGCGACCATGCCTTCGTGGCGCTCGG
>JACRPB010000103.1 GCA_016214175.1 Rhodocyclales bacterium | reverse complement strand
CCGGCCTGCCCGACACCGTGCCCGGCATCACCATCAACCGCTTCTGCTCTTCGGGCGTACAGGCGGTGGCCGACGCCGCGGCGCGCATCCGCCTCGGCGAAGCCGACGTCATGATCGCGGCCGGCACCGAATCGATGACCGTGATGCCGCAGGTGATGGGCAACAAGATAGCGATGAATCCGGCCTTCTTCGAGAAGGAAGAGAACGTCGCCATCGCCTACGGCATGGGCCTCACGGCCGAGAAGGTGGCGCAGCAGTGGAAGGTCACGCGCGAGGAGCAGGACGCCTTCGCCGCCGCCAGCCACGCCAAGGCCATCGCCGCGATCGCGGCCGGCAAGTTCAAGGCCGAGATTTCGCCCTATGCGTTTCAAGAGCACCTGCCCGATCTGAAGAGCGGCGAGGTCAAGTTGAAGCAGCGCACGGCCGACACCGACGAAGGCCCGCGCCCCGACAGCACGGTCGAAGGTCTTGCCAAGCTGCGCCCGGTGTTCGCCGCGAAAGGTTCTGTGACCGCCGGCAACAGCTCGCAGATGTCCGACGGCGCGGCCGCCGTGCTGCTGGTCAGCGAACGCATGCTCAAGCAGTTCAACTTGAAGCCGTTGGCGCGCTTCGCCGGCTATGCGGTCGCCGGCGTGCCGCCCGAGATCATGGGCATCGGTCCGATCGAGGCGATTCCGCGCGTGCTGAAGCTGGCCGGCATCGCCAAGGCCGACCTCGACTGGATCGAACTCAACGAGGCCTTTGCCGCGCAGTCGCTGGCGGTGATGAAGACGCTGGAACTCGATCCGGCCAAGGTGAACCCGCAGGGCGGCGCCATCGCGCTCGGCCATCCGCTGGGTGCGACCGGCGCCATCCGCACCGCCACGGTGGTGCACGCACTCCAGCGCGAGCAGTTGAAGTGGGGCATGGTCACCATGTGCATTGGCACCGGCATGGGCGCGGCGGGGATTTTCGAGCGAATGTAGGAACCGCGGGTTGCGGGAAGCGCGGGAAGCCTAATACTTCTCGTCTTCCTGCCACATGCCCGACTCGAAGCGCACCACCCGGTTGCGGCCGGCGCGCTTGGCTTCGTAGAGCGCGACGTCGGCGTATTTGACGACTTGCCAGAAGGTGTCGGCGTCCGCCGGATACTGGGCGACGCCGATGGAAATCGTTTTCTGCAGCACCACCGTGGTCAGCGTCACCTTGGTGCCGGCGACTTCGCCGCGGATTTTTTCCGCGACCTGTTCGGCGCGTGCGGCGTCGGTGTCGAGCAGGATGACGAGAAACTCTTCGCCGCCGTAGCGGACGACCATGTCGGAGCCGCGCACGCTGCGCACCAGGATTTCGGCGAGGGTCTTCAGCACCTTGTCGCCGGCCTCGTGGCCGTAGGTGTCGTTGACCTGCTTGAAGTAGTCGAAGTCGAGCATCAGCACCGAGAACACGCTCTTGTTGCGTTCGACGCCGGCCATCAGGGTCTCGACGTATTCCTCCAGGAAGTGCCGGTTGTAGAGGCCGGTCATGGCGTCGCGCAAGGCGTTTTCGCGCAGGCTGTCCATCAGCCGCTTGGCTTCGAGGACCGGCGCCGTTTCGCGCAGGTACACCGCAAGGAAGGGCATCATCAATTGCGCCAGCGGTCCCTCGTCGCGGCCGACGACGATCTGGACGATGCATCCCGCCGTACCGGAAAGGACGATGGGTACGCAGAGGTGCGTGGCGCCTTCCTCGCCGGGGCGGAACATGTTGCAGATGGCGGGCATGCTGACGGCGTCGACGGCATGGCCGGTGCGCTTGGCGCGGCAGGCGTCGGCATCGGTGAGTATCTGAGGGTCGCAATAATGGCAAGGCCCGTCCATCTGGCAATCGACGACGACCGGCACCATGCGGTTCTTGCTCGCCGCGACTTCATAGACGGAAAAGCGCTGGAATTCGAATTTCTCGCGCAGGATGACGGCCAGCCGGGCGAAGATGTCGCTCTTGTAGCGATCTTCCTCGATGGCCTGCTTGAACTTTGCCGCATCCACCAGCGCTTCGACCATTTCGGTGGTGGCCGCCAACTGGTTGCCGCCGCAAGTTCGCTGCTGGCCCATGAGTTCGGCGACGCGCTCCTGGATGGTGCCGACTTCCTTTTCCAGAAACCCCATCAGGCTGTTGAGGTGGGCGGCGATTTCGCCCACTTCGTCGGCACTGGCGTGATCGATGCGACTGCGGAAGTTGCCGGTGGCGGCGCTGGCAGCCACTTCGCGCACCGCAACGGCCGTCGCGGTGACCGGCTGGATCAAGCGGCGCAGCCAGAGCAGCGACAGCGCCGCCGCTGCCAGTACCGCCAGGCTGATCAGCACGACGGCGAGGATGGCCTGGTTGCGCACTTCGGCGAGCGAGATGTCGATGGTCACGGCGCCGAGCGCGACGCCGGCGGCGACCTGGTGGCATTGCCGGCAGTTGGGCTGACCCTGATCGGTGGCGACATAGGGGACGATGCCGCGAAACAGCAGTTCGCCGTCGCGGTCGACCAGCGAAAACACCGGCCGCGCCTGCTCGATGACCCGCGTTTCCTCGTCCGTGCTGGCCTGCTCTATCGCGAACCCCGGCCCGAACTGCTTCGTCACCGCCGGCCCGCGCACCATGTGGATGGCGGCGATGCCCGGCGTGTTCTTCAAGCGTTCGAGGAATTCCTGCCGCTTGGCGATCGTGCCGTTGATCATGGCTTCGGTGAGCCCGATCTTGACGGCCTCCGCCACCGAAATCGTATGCCGTTCCGCCATGTAAAGCGAGAAGCGGCGGAACGACCACGCCGACAACGCCGTGACGACGACGATCAGCAGCGTCATGATGATCGCGGATGAAACGAGGGTCTTGGTGTTGAGGCGCATGGGGCAGTCCGGTCGACGCGGCCCTACTCGAAGACCCGGAACTGGCCGACCACCCGGCGCAGTTCGTGGGCGGTATGTTTGAGGGCGTCGGCCGCCTGCTTCGCGTCGCGCGCCGCTTCGAGGTTGCTGTCGACGAGGCCGGCGATCCGCTCCATGTTGCTCGCCACCTGTTCGGACGCGAGCGCCTGCTCGCCGGCGGCGTCGGCGATGTGGCGCGCCATGCCGGTGACCTCGGCGCTGGTGCTGGTGATACGGTCGAGGCTGGAGACGCTGTCGCGGATCAGGCCGATGCCCTGCTCGACCTCGGCGACGGCGTGATCCATCGAGACCACCGTGGCGTCGGTGACGTGGCGGATCTCGCTGACCGTGGTCGTGATGTCGGCCGTCGAAGCGGTGGTGCGCTCGGCCAGCTTGCGCACTTCGTCGGCGACGACGGCGAAGCCACGCCCCATTTCGCCGGCACGCGCCGCCTCGATGGCGGCGTTGAGGGCCAGCAAATTCGTCTGATCGGCGATTTCCTTGATGACCTGGGTGATGCCGCCGATCTTGGCGATGGCCTGGTCGAGATCGGCGATGGTGCGGCTGGAGGACTGGACGGCTGCGACGACGCGGCCGGTCGCCGCCGAGCTTTTCTCCATGCTGGCCTGCGCATCATGCACCTGGGCCTGGGCGCTTTCGGCGGCGCCGGCGGTCTGGCCGGCGGACGCCGCGACTTCGCTCACCGAGTGGCTGAATTCCTCGGTGGCGCTGGCGACGCTGGCCGCGCGGTCGCGCTGCTGCTCGGACTGGTCGGCGACGCTGGCGGTCTGCTGTTCGACGCGCGCCGCCTGCTCCTCGATGGTTCTTGCCGCCGCCTGGATT
>JACRPB010000102.1 GCA_016214175.1 Rhodocyclales bacterium | reverse complement strand
CTGCATGCCGTCCTCGGTCGGCGACTGGTAGGGGCCGACCTCGTTGCGCCCCTCCCGCCCCAGCGCGTGGCGGCCGCGATCCATGCGCTCGCCGATGTCGTCGTCCTCGATCGCCGTCTCCATGTAGGCGGCCTGCTCGGCTTCGACGAATTCGCGCTCGAAATGGACGATGTCCTCGGGGTAGTAGAACTCGACCACGTTCAGCGTTCTGTCGACGTCCTGCGGAATCACGGTGGACACCACCAGCACGTGCGGATACCACTCGACCATGATGTTCGGGTAGTAGGTGAGCCATACCGCGCCCTGCTTCGGCGTGTCGCCGCGGGCGGCGTAGTAGTCGCGCACCGCCTTTTGCCAGCGGCCGTACGGCGGGGAGCCGACCTTCTGCAACGCGGTGATGCCGACCTTCTGCACCGAATACCACGCCCCGAACTGCCAGGTCAGGTCGTCGCAGGTGACGAAGTTGCCGAGCCCCGGATGGAAAGGCACGACGTGGTAGTCCTCGAGATAGACCTCGATGAAGGTCTTCCAGTTGTAGTTGCACGGGTGCAATTCGACGCGGTCGAGCCGATAGCCCGAAAAATCGAACTCTCGGGCCAATTTCATGCCGGCCAGATCGGCGGCGGCGGAGCGCGGCCCCTTGAAGAGCAGGCCGTTCCAGTTCTCCAGCTTGTGCTTGCCGAGATTGAGGCAGGGATTGGCCGGGAAATGCGGCGCGCCGATGAGTTGCCCGGCCGTATCGTAGGTCCAGCGGTGGATCGGGCAGACGATGTTCTGCGCCGTGCCGGACCCTTGCAGCATGATGGCCTGGCGGTGGCGGCAAATGTTCGACATTTCGTAAATGCCGTCGGGCTGGCGCACCAGCAGCTTGGCGTGATCGTTCCATTCGGTCGAGCGGTAAGCGTAGGTTTCCGGCACCATCAACTCGTGACCGACGTAACCCGGCCCGTTGTCGAAGAACAGTTTCTTCTCCAGCTCGAAGCGCTTGGCGTCGAAATACCAGTCGACCGGAAATTGCGAAACGCCTGGTGACAACTGCGCGGGGGATGCGATGTCCGACATGTCGCCCCTACCTCCCAAAAATGGCCCGAATACCGGGAAAACGGGGATTTTCAGGCCCCGGACGGCGAGGCGCGGAGTATAGCCAATTTGACCTGGGACCGGCCGATACGCTATTTTTACGGGCTTACGTTCCGATCCCGCCGCATTTCTCCATGTCCGCCGCCCCGCCACCCGCATCCTTCGAAGCCGCCCTCCAGGAATTGGAGCTCATCGTGCAGGCCATGGAAAGCGGCAGTGCCCCGCTCGAAGAATCGCTCGCCAGCTACGAGCGCGGCATGGCCTTGCTCAAGCAGTGCCAGGAAGCCCTGGCCGGCGCCGAGCAGAAGATTCGCATCCTCGAAGGCCAGGGCCTGCGCAATTTCGACGCCGCGGACGAGAACGCGGAGAACTGACCTTTATGGATTTCGCCCTCTGGATGGCCGGCGTCCAGCAACGCACGGAAGCCGCGCTGGAGCGTCTGCTGCCCTCCGCCGAAACGGCGCCGACGCGGCTGCATGGGGCCATGCGCTACGCCGCCCTCGGCGGCGGCAAGCGCGTGCGGCCGCTGCTCTGCCACGCCGCCGGCGAGATTTTCGGCGCCGAAGGCGCCAAGCTCGACCGCGCCGCCTGCGCCGTCGAAATGATCCACGTCTATTCGCTGGTCCATGACGACCTGCCCTGCATGGACGACGACGTCCTGCGGCGCGGCAAGCCGACCTGCCACGTCGAATACGACGAAGCGACGGCGCTGCTGGTCGGCGACGCGCTGCAGGCGCAGGCCTTCCAGGTGCTCGCCGCCGAGCCGCTGGCCGAGCCGGCGCAACAACTGGCGATGGTCACCCTGCTCGCCCTCGCCGCCGGCTCGCGCGGCATGGCCGGCGGCCAGGCCATCGATCTCGCCGCGGTCGGCCAGAGCCTGAGCCTCGAAGAGCTCGAATACATGCACATCCACAAGACCGGCGCGCTGATTCGCGCCGCCGTGCTGCTCGGCGCCCATTGCGGCCATGCCGACAAGGCCGCAGTGGAGAGTCTTGCCCATTTTGCCAACCGCGCCGGCCTGTTGTTCCAGGTCGTCGACGACATCCTCGACGCCGAAGCGAACACGGCGACCCTCGGCAAAACCGCCGGCAAGGATGCGGCGCAGGGCAAGCCGACCTACGTCAATCTGCTCGGCGTCGGCGACGCGAAGGCGAAGGCCGCCGGACTGCGCGACGAGGCCCACCAGGCGCTCGCGCCCTTCGGCGCTGCGGCGCGGCGCCTGCACGAACTCACCGACTTCATCGTCGAGCGCAGCTTCTGATGACCTTCCCGCTGCTCGACGCCGTTCTCTCTCCCGCCGACCTGCGGCAACTGCCGCGCGAGGAGTTGCCCAAGCTGGCCGAGGAGTTGCGCGCCTTCCTCGTCGAGTCGGTAGCCAAGACCGGCGGCCATCTGGCCTCCAACCTCGGCACCGTCGAGCTCACGCTGGCGCTGCACTACGTCTTCAACACGCCCGATGACCGCCTGGTCTGGGACGTCGGCCATCAGACCTACGCCCACAAGGTGCTCACCGGCCGCCGCGCCGGCATGACGCGGCTGCGCATGAAAGACGGCATATCCGGCTTCCCGCGCCGCCATGAGAGCCCCTACGACACCTTCGGCGTCGGCCATTCCTCGACCTCGATCTCGGCCGCGCTCGGCATGGCCGTCGCCGCGCGCGACAAGGGCGAGGACCGCCGCGTCGTCGCCGTCATCGGCGACGGCGCCATGTCGGCCGGCCAGGCCTTCGAGGCCCTCAACAACGCCGGCGTCATCGACGCCAACCTGCTGGTCGTCCTCAACGACAACGACATGTCGATCTCGCGCCCGGTCGGCGCCCTCAACAAATACCTGGCGCGCCTGTTGTCGGGGCGCACCTTCAACGCCGCGCGCCGCGCCGGCGAGAAAGTGCTGGCGATGGCGCCGCCGCTGCTCGAGTTCGCCAAGCGCGCCGAAGAGCACGTCAAGGGCATGATCGTGCCCTCCACGCTGTTCCAGGAATTCGGCTTCAACTACATCGGCCCCATCGACGGCCACGACCTCGACTCGCTGATTCCGACGCTGCAGAACCTGCGCGAGCTGACCGGCCCGCAGTTCCTGCACGTCGTCACGCGCAAGGGCCAGGGCTACAAGCTGGCCGAGGCCGACCCCATCCTTTATCACGGCGTTTCCAAGTTCGACGCCAGCAACGGCATCGAACCCGGCAAGAGCGCCGGCAAGCTGACCTACACGCAGATCTTCGGCGACTGGCTGTGCGACATGGCGGCGAGCGACGAGCGCCTGGTCGGCGTCACCCCGGCCATGTGCGAGGGCTCCGGCATGGTGCGCTTCGCCGCGGAATTCCCCAAGCGCTACCACGACGTCGGCATCGCCGAGCAGCACGCGCTGACCTTCGCCGCCGGCCTCGCCTGCGAGGGCATGAAGCCGGTGGTCGCCATCTACTCGACCTTCCTGCAGCGCGCCTACGACCAACTGGTGCACGACGTCGCCCTGCAGAACCTGCCGGTGATGCTGGCCATCGACCGCGGCGGCATCGTCGGCGCCGACGGCGCCACGCACAACGGCGCCTTCGACCTTTCCTACCTGACCTGCATCCCGAATCTGGTCATCATGGCGCCGGCCGACGAAGCCGAATGCCGCCGCATGCTGACCACCGCCTACCGCATCGACGGCCCCACGGCCGTACGCTATCCGCGCGGCACCGGCCCCGGCGCCCAACCCGCGGCCGCGCTCGATGCGCTGCCCGTGGGCAAGGGCGAAGTGCGCCGCCACGGCCGGCGCATCGCCCTGCTCGCCTTCGGCACGCTGCTGGCGCCGGCGCTGGAGGCCGGCGCGACGCTCGACGCCACCGTCGCCAACATGCGCTTCGTCAAGCCGCTCGACCACGAACTGATCAAGGAACTCGCGACCTCGCACGACCTGTTGGTCAGCATCGAAGAGAATGCCGTCATCGGCGGCGCCGGCAGCGAAGTCGAACGCGCGCTGGCCAGCCAGGGCCTGACTGCGCCGCTGCTGCGGCTGGGCCTGCCCGACCGCTTCGTCGACCACGGCGACCAGGCGCAACTGCTCGCCGAGTTGGGCCTCGACGCCAAAGGTATCGTGGATAGCGTCAGAAGAAATTTTCATAGTTGAGTGTATTTGTCGGGAATGCTAGGATGACGGCGCGCCACTCGCGCCCACCCAGGAGAGCATCCCGTGAACACCAGGGACCCCATGAGCATTCCAGACGTACAAAGTAGCAAGGACTCGCGCCAGTTGCCGATCAACAAAGTCGGCATCAAGGACATCCGCCATCCCGTCAAGGTTCTCGACAAGAGCGGCGGCGTCCAGCACACCATCGCCACGTTCAACATGTACGTGGGCTTGCCGCACAACTTCAAGGGCACCCACATGTCGCGCTTCGTCGAGATCCTCAACTCGCACGAACGCGAAATCTCCGTCGAGAGTTTCGAATCCATGCTGCGCGACATGGTCAAGCTGCTGGAAGCCGAAACCGGCCTCATCGAAATGAACTTCCCCTACTTCATCAACAAGGAAGCGCCGGTGTCGAAGGTGAAAAGCCTGATGGACTACGACGTCACCTTCCTTGGCGAAATCCTCGAAGGCGGGCGCTATCGCCAGACCACCAAGGTCGTCGTCGCCGCCACCAGCCTCTGCCCCTGCTCGAAGAAAATCTCCGCGCGCGGCGCCCACAACCAGCGCTCGCACATCACCATCACCGCCACCACCAACAGCTTCGTCTGGATCGAGGAAATCGTGCAAATGGCCGAGAGCCAGGCTTCGTGCGAGCTCTTCGGCCTGTTGAAGCGCCCCGACGAAAAGCACGTCACCGAACGCGCCTACGACAACCCGAAATTCGTCGAAGACATCGTGCGCGACGTCGCCGGCGCGCTCAATGCCGATGGGCGCATCGACGCCTACGTCGTGGAATCCGAGAACTTCGAGTCGATCCACAACCACTCGGCCTACGCGCTGATCGAGTTCAACAAGAAGCAGTTCTGAGCCGGGCTCGCGCCGGGATTACGCCGCCGGCTCGTTGCGCAGCGCGCGCCAGGAGAAGACCCGGCAACTGGCGAGTTCGAAGCTGCGCTCGCCGCCGTAAATTATCCAGGGCGTCAGCGCCGCGTCGCCGGCGTTGCGCGTCCAACGCAGTGTCGCCTCCGGCCAATCGGCGCCGAAGGTCATGCCGGACTTGATCTCGACGGCCTGCAGACGATCGCCGACTTCGAACAGCAGGTCGACCTCGTGGCCGAGACTGTCGCGCCAGAAATAGAGGTCGGCCGGCAGCCCGGCGTTGAAGCGCTGCTTGACGAACTCGCCGACGACGAAGCTTTCGAACAGCGCCCCGCGCAGCGCATGGGTTGCCAGGCTGGCGGCATCGCGTATTCCGAGCAGCCACGCCGCGAGGCCGACGTCGAGGAAGTACAGCTTGGGCGTCTTCACCAGGCGCTTGCCGAAATTGCGAAAGTACGGCGGCAGCAGACGCACCAGGTAGCTCGCCTCCAGCACCGTCAGCCACTCCCGCGCCGTGACATGGCTGATGCCGCAATCGGCCGCCAGCGCCGAGAGATTGAGCAATTGCCCGGTGCGCGCAGCGCACATGCGGACAAAGCGCTGAAACGCCCCGAGCTGCCGAATCTCCAGCAATTGCCGCACGTCGCGTTCGACATAAGTGGCGACATAGGCGGGAAACCAGTCGCCGGGCGCCAGATCGCGGTCGTACAAAGCCGGGTAGCCGCCCTGCCAGAGCGCGGCGTCGAGATTCGCGGGCGCCTTGCCGGCGGCCGCCAGTTCGGATTGCGAAAACGGCAGCAACTGCACCAGGCCGACGCGGCCGGCCAGCGACTGCGTGATCTTCGACATCAGCCCGAATTGCTGCGAACCGGTCAGCACGAACTCGCCCATGCGGCGCTCGGCATCGACGCGGCCCTGCAGCCACGAGAAGAGTTCGGGGCAGCGCTGCACCTCGTCGATCACGGCGCCCTCCGGGTAAGCGGCGAGAAAGCGCTGCGCATCCCCCGCCGCAAAGGCCAGCAGCTCGGGGTTTTCCAGGCTGACATAGGGCTTGGCGGCGAAGGCGGCGCGCGCCAGCGTCGTCTTGCCGGCCTGGCGCGGCCCCGTCAGCGCGACGACCGGAAAGCCGCGCGCCAGACGCAGCAGGGAAGCAAGTGCAGTGCGCGGAATCATGCCGTCATTGTACACATTGAAACTACTACCTTCAATATGTAAAGTCGCCAACACCGGCGGCGGCAAAGGCGACTGCCGCCACGGCTCGGGCCGAAGAATTTGGCGCGCGGCGCGAGGCGGCGACGCCGACGGCAGGCATGTCGCTTGCCGCAGGAATATGGCCGCCACCCGGTAGAATGCAGCGTCGCGGTTTCCGTCTTTCCATCCCCCATCGCCCGCCATGTCCCCGGCATCGCTCCGCTTTGAAATGCCCAGCCCCTTCGATGCCCATGGCGGCCGGGTGCTGATGCTGGAGCCGCCCTGGGCCAGTGTCGCGGAATTGCGGGCGCAGTTGCTGGACCAGACTTATCCCAAGCCCTTCGTCATCGACGACGGCGAGCGGCGTTATCTTCATTTCGACGGCCGGCTGGTGCAGAGCGCCATGAGCCTTGCCGCGCCCAACGCCCTGGAAGTGCGTTACACGCAGAAGATGATGTCCTTCCTGCTGTTCCATTCCAGGCCGCGGCGCATCGTCTTGATCGGCCTCGGCGGCGGCTCCCTGGTCAAGTTCTGCCATCATCGGCTGCCGGCCACGCACATGACCGTGCTGGAAAACAATCGCGACGTGATCGCCTTGCGCGACGAATTTCTGGTGCCGCGCGACGGCCCCACGCTCCAGGTGCTGGAGGGCGACGGCGCGGAGTATTTGAAAACGGCCGCGAAAGGCATCGACGTATTGCTGGTGGACGCCTTCGACAGAACGGGCTTCGCCCCCGGTCTCGCCAACCGGCAATTCCTCGAACAGGCACACGCCAAGCTGGCGGGCAGCGGCGTGATGGTGGTGAATCTGGCGGGCGACGAGCAGACCTATGCGGGGCTGATCGGCTTGGCCATGCAAGTGTTCGACAATCAGGTCATCGTGTTCCCGGTGCGGGAGGACGACAATCAAGTATTGCTGGCTTTCCGGAATCCCGCCTTCGAGCCCAACTGGCGCCGCTTGCGCGGATCGGCCAAGGAATTGCGTTCCCGCTACGGACTGGCCTTTCCCGACTTCCTGGAAAAGATCGAGCGCTCGGCCAAACTCGGGCTGGCCCGGCGCGAAGCCGAACGCCGGTGCTGAGCACACGGACGAAGCGTCGGCCGTCGGCAAGAGGAAATTGAGCCTGGCCCCTTTTCAGCCCTTTTCAGCCCCTTTTCAGCCCCGACAATTTGACCGTCGCCCCCTCGGAGCGATATGCTCCCCGCTGAAATGATCAGGAGAACGCGATGTCCGCCGTCGAAGCCATTGAGGTTGCGATTCGGGAACTGCCGCCGAACGATTTAGCCGAATTCCGGCGCTGGTTCGCCGAGTTCGATGCCGCCGCATGGGACAAGCAGATCGAGGCCGATGCCGCGGCCGGCAAGCTGGATAGGCTCGCCGCAGAAGCGGTCGCCGAGTACGGAGCCGGACAGGCCCGCGAGCTTTGAGGCATTTCGCTTCAAGGAAATTTTGGCATAGTTTCGACGCGCTCCCGGCGGAAGTTCGACAGCTCGCCGAGCGCAGCTACGAGTTGCTGAAACGCGATCCCACTCACCCCTCCTTGCAGTTCAAACCGATTCTTGGCGGCCGCTTCCGCAGCGTGCGCATCGGAATCCATTACCGCGCACTGGGTGTCCCGGTAGAGGAAGGCATCCAATGGTTTTGGGTCGGCAGCCATGCCGACTACGATCATCTTCTCGGGTAAGTCCCTACCCGGCACTTCTGAGACATTCCCATGTGCGGCATTGCAGGCGAATTGAGATTTGACGGCGCGCGGCCCGATCCGGCGGTGATCGCGCGCATGAGCGCGCGCCTCGCACGGCGCGGACCGGACGCCGAGGGCGTATGGAGCGAAGGACCCGTCGCCTTCGCGCACCGGCGGCTGGCGATCATCGATCTCTCGGCGCGCTCGCACCAGCCGATGCTCGACGCGGCGCTGGGCCTGGCGCTGGTGTTCAACGGCACGATCTACAACTACCCCGAACTGCGTTCGGTGCTGCAAGGCTGCGGCCATCATCTGCAGGCCCTGCTCGCCGCCGGCGACGTCGATACGGCGATCGACGCGGTCGCCCTGCATTACCAATTCACGCTGCACGCGGTCGTGCCGCCGCCGCACACCGTCCTGGCCGGCATCCGCAAGATCGAGCAGGCGACGACCATGAGCGTCGCCGCGAGCGGCGCAACGACGACGCGCCGCTACTGGTCCCTGCGCGGGCAACGCCCGGCGACGCCGCTCACCGAGCATCAATGGACCGAAGCCATCAATGCCGCCCTGCGCGCCGCGGTGAAGAAGCGCATCGAGATCGCCGACGTCAAGGTCGGCGTGCTGCTCTCCGGCGGCCTCGATTCCTCGCTGCTGGTCGCCCTGCTGGCGGAGCAGGGCGTCAGCGACCTGATGACTTTTTCGGTCGGCTTCGAGGACCAGCCCGAGGAAGCCGGCAGCGAATTCGAATATTCCGACGCCGTCGCCGACTACTTCGGCACGCGCCACCACCAGTACCGCATCGCCAATGCCGAAGTGCTGCGGCGCCTGCCCGAGGCCGTCGACTGCATGGCCGAACCGATGGTAAGCCAGGACGTCGTCTCCTTCTACCTGCTGGCGGAACAGGTCAGCCGCACCGTCAAGGTGGTGCAAAGCGGCCAGGGCGCCGACGAAATCTTCGCCGGCTATGCCTGGCATCCGCGCATGGCGGCGGAAACGGACGGCACGCCGCTCGATCGCTTTCGCCGCCACTATTTCGACCGCGACGACGACGAATACCAGGCCATGGTCGCGCCGCCCCTGCGCGGCGCCGATCACAGCGCGCGCCTGCTGGCGGCAAAGCTCGCCGAACCCTATGCCGACGACTTCATCGACCAGGTGCTGCGCGCCGAGGCGACGCTGCTGGTCACCGACGACCCGGTCAAGCGCGTCGACAACATGACCATGGCCTGGGGCCTGGAGGCGCGCGTGCCCTTTCTCGACCACCGCCTGGTCGAACTCGCGGCGCAGATGCCGCCGCAACTCAAGCTCGCCTCGGGCGGCAAGCACGTGTTGAAGCGCATCGCCCGCGGCCTGCTGCCCGATGCGGTAATCGACCGGCCCAAGGGCTATTTCCCGATGCCCGCGCTCAAGTACGTGCGCGGCGAATTTCTCGATTTCATGCGCGGCATCCTCGATGCGCGCGCCTGCCGCGAGCGCGGCGTCTATCGCCGCGACTACGTCGAGCGCCTGTTGGCGGAACCGGACCGGCACCTCACGCGCATCCAGGGCAGCAAGCTGTGGCACCTGGCCCTGTTCGAATACTGGATGCAGCGCAACGTCGACACGGCCGCCCGCTAAGGTCGGCGCTCACCGTGCCGCGGCAGCGACGGGGCCGGCCTGGGCTTGCTGCTCAGGCGCCATGTAGATGACTTCCCAGCGGTGGCCGTCGAGACCCTGGAAGCCGTGCTCGCGCTGCCGCCGACGGCGGAGCGGCCCGCCCCGCCGCCGCTCGGCTCACGCCGCCTTGCGCGCCGTCTTGAGGCTAGACGCCGCCACGCCCATCGCCTTGCCGGCTTCGCTGGCCGTCAAGGCATCGAGCATCAGACGCGGATTCACCTGCCGCGTCCGGTCGATCATCGCCTTGTTGGCATTGCCGAAAGCGGTGATCGCCTTCTTGAACGCCGCCGCCGTGCTCGCGGTCGCCGGCGAGGTTTCGCCGATCTCGTCCAGCGCGGTGCAGGTGAGATCGTTGATCTCGGTGACGCAGGATTCCATCAGTTCGGACATGTCCGTCTGCGTCTGGGCGGCGATGTCGCACACGTTGCGCACATAGGTCAGCGTCCGCTCCATGGGCTTCCCGCCTTCGAGGGGCGTCGGCGCGGCCGCCAGATTCTGCCAACCCTCGCGGTAGATGCCGAGCGCGCCGGCGGCGCCGAGCTTGCACAGGGAACGGCTCGTCTCCAGATTCAGCGCAACCAGTTTGGCGCCGACTCCGAACACCGCATCGTTCATCGCCAGGAAGGCTTCGGCCTGGGCGGTCTGGATGGCCGGCAAGTCCGGTATCGATTTGGTCGTTGTCATGTTGAGTCCTCTTTGCAGGAAAAAACGGGAAACCGCCGGGCGCGGCAAATGCCGGCCGGCCCACCGCGGCTAGCGCGGCTGATGCACCACGCGCATGTACGGCCGCGGGGATTTCCAACCGGACGGGAATTTTTCTTTCGCCTCTTCGTCGGTGACCGACGGCACGATGATGACGTCCTCGCCCTCGTGCCAATTGACCGGCGTCGCAACCTTGTACTTGGCCGTCAACTGGACCGAGTCGAGCACGCGCAAGATCTCGTCGAAGTTGCGTCCGGTGCTCATCGGATAGGTCAGCATGACCTTGATGCGCTTGTCCGGACCGACGACGAATACGGAACGCACCGTCGCATTCTCCGTCGCCATGCGCGCCCCGGCCGTGCCGCTGGCATTGGGGTGCAGCATGTCGTAGAGCTTCGCCACCTTGAGGTCGAAGTCGCCGATCAGCGGGTAGTTGAGCTTGGCGCCTTGCGTTTCCTCGATGTCCTTCGCCCAGCGCTTGTGGTCGGCGACCGAATCCACGCTCAAGCCGATGATCTTGCAATTGCGCTTGTCGAACTCGGGCTTGAGTTTGGCCATGTAGCCGAGCTCGGTAGTGCACACCGGCGTGAAGTCCTTCGGATGGGAGAACAGAATCGCCCAGCCATCGCCGATCCATTGGTGGAAGCGGAGCGTACCTTCGGTTGTCTCGGCGCTGAAGTCCGGCGCTTCGTCACCGATATGCAGTGGAATTGCCATATTGCCTCTCCTTTACACAGCGTCGAGTCGCCGTGAGCAAACCGACGCGATACGGCGGGGCACAGGCCATGCCTGCCTTCCCGCCAACTTTGGGTGGTGCAGCGATACGCATCAGGGGATCTGGAACCATCAGGGGTGGCAACCATCTTCCGGGACCACGGTCCGCGGCGACATCGCCGCACCACGGGGGGTTGGACCAGCATTGCGGCCGCCGGTTTCACAATCTGTCGCATCGACTAAACTGAATACACCCATGCGCCGGAGCACCCAGATGAACGTCACGGAAGGCTTCCTCGGCACCATCGGCGATACGCCGCTGATTCGCTTGGGCCGCCTCAGCGCCGAGACCGGCTGCGAAATCCTCGGCAAGGCCGAGTTCCTCAATCCGGGCGGCTCGGTGAAAGACCGCGCGGCGCTCTACATCGTGCGCGACGCCGAGCGGCGCGGCCTGCTCAAGCCCGGCGGCACCGTCGTCGAGGGCACCGCCGGCAACACCGGCATCGGGCTCGCCCATATTTGCGCGGCGCGCGGCTATCGCTGCATCATCGTCATCCCCGACAACCAGTCGCCCGAAAAAATGGAGTTGCTGCGCGTGCTCGGCGCCGACGTGCGGCCGGTGCCGCCAAAACCTTATCGCGATCCCGACAACTACCAGAAGATCGCCGGACGCCTCGCCGCCGAACTGCCCGACGCGATCTGGGCCAACCAGTTCGACAACCCGGTCAACCGCCAGGCCCACTACGAGACGACCGGGCCGGAAATATGGCGCGACTGCGACGGCCGCATAGACGCCTTCGTCTGCGCCACCGGTACCGGCGGCACGCTGGCCGGCGTCGCGCGCTACCTCAAGGAACGCAATCCGCAAGTGCGCATCGTGCTCGCCGATCCGCTCGGCAGCGCGCTCTTTAGCTGGGTGAAGACGGGCGAACTGACGGCGACGGGAAGTTCGATCACCGAAGGCATCGGCACCACGCGCGTCACCGCCAATCTCGAAGGCACGCCGATCGACGACGCGCTGCAAATCGACGATGCAAGCTGCGTCGCCATGGTCTATCGCCTGCTGCGCGAGGAAGGCCTGTTTCTCGGCGGCTCCAGCGGCATCAACGTCGCGGCGGCGGAGCAACTCGCCCACACGCTGGGGCCCGGCCACACCATCGTCACCGTGCTCTGCGATCGCGGCGGCCTCTACTTCGGGCGCCTGTTCAACGCGGAATGGCTGCGCGCGCACGGCCTCGCGGCCGGATAGCCGCTACCGCCCAGGCTTGCCAATGTAGTCGTGCTTGCCGAGTTCGACGCCGTTGTGGCGCAGGATGCCGTAGGCCGTCACCAGATGGAAATAGAAGTTCGGCAGGGCCGAGTCGAGCAGATAGGCCATACCCTCGAAGCGTCTTTCCTGTCCGGCCACCTTGAACGCGATCGGCCGCTCTTCGGCACCGTCGATTTGTGCGGCGGCAAAGGATTCCACGAAGGCGATCGTCTTGGCGATGCGCGCCTGGAGTTCCTCGAAGCTCTGCTCGGTATCCTCGAAGCGCGGCACCTCGACGCCCGCCAGGCGGGCCATTGCGGCCTTGGCGTGGTCGCAGGCCACCTGCACCTGCTTGACCAGCGGAAACATGTCGGGAAACAGGCGCGCCGACAACAACGCGGCCGGGTCGATCTTCTTCGCCGCCGCATGCGTCTGCGCCTTGTCGAGAATCGCCGCCAGATTGCGCAACATGGCGGCAAAGCGCGGCGCGCTCGCCGCGTACATCGAAAGCGTCATGATCGTCTCCTCGGAAATCGCCGCCCGTCACCGGCGTAGTTCGCGTCAACTCAGCAGCTTGAACGCATGCATCCAGTCGTTGCGCAGGAAGCCCGGTATGCACCAGAGCATGCACAGCGGCTCGATCGCCCGCGCCGCTTCGGCCTTGCCCATGTCGGCAGTGTCCCAGCCGAACTGGTCGATGACGGCGCTCACCGTCCGCTTCGCCGACTCGTCGTTGCCGCAGATGAACATGGTCGGCTTGCCGCCGACAAAGCGCGGATTGACCATGGCGGCATGGCCCACCGAGTTGAAGGCCTTGACGAAGCGGACCTGGTAGAACTCGCGCTGCAAGCGCTCCAGCAGCGATTCGTCGTAGGTGGTGAAGAACTTCAGCACGCCGTTGACCGGCGCCGCGTCGGCGATCGGATTGGTGGCGTCGATCACCGGCTTGCCGGCAAGACTCTTGGCGGCGCCGGCCTCGCGCAGCGCCGCCGCGGCGGCGCTGCCCTTCACCGCCAGGACGCCGAGATCGGCGAAGCCCGCGGCATCCGCGAAAGTGCCGACGCCGATCTGCGGCTGCCGCTCGGCCCAATCGGCGAGCTTCTGCGGCGAGCGCGTACCGACGATCACCTCATGGCCATGCTTGACGAAACCCGCCGCCAGCGCCTTGCCGACGTCGCCCGATCCCAGGATTCCGATTTTCACAGTGTTCTCTCCTTTGTCGAACGCTCCGCCGCGTCGCCTGCGGACGCATCGCCCGGCGCGTTGTCGGGTTAGAACGCGCCGCCGCCGCGGAGTTCGACGCCGGCGCGTAAGCGGCGAACTCGGCGCGGCGCCGCGAGTCTACTCAGCGCCGTAGCGGCGGCATCGCCAGTGCGGACTGCGGCCCATTCAGTGTCGACCATGGAGGTCCATCATGACCACTTATGTGATTCTCAGTCGCCTCGCCCCCGATTCATTCAAGGACACCAAGGAGTTCAAGCGCACCGCGGCGACCGTCGCGGAAATGATCAAGTCCCAGTGCCCCGGCGTCAAATGGAAGGAAAGCTACGCCGCGCTCGGCCGCTTCGACGTCGTGGATATCGTCGAAGCCAAGGACGTCAAGGACGTCGAGAAGGCGGCCATGCTGATCCGCGCCTACGGCCACGCCACTACGGAAACCCTGCAAGCGACGCCGTGGCACGCGTTCGTCGACGCCTTGTAAGCGCCTGCCGCGCCCTCTCGGCGGCGTGAAGGACGCCACCGCAGCGCTCGCCGCCAAGCTCCTCTACCTGCGCTTCCGGCAGCTCGACCGCGAGCGGCGCTGGCAGGGCCGTCTGCTGGAGATGGCCGGCTACGGCGCGCGCGAGCAGCCGGGCCGCATGCTGACGACGGCGCCCGGCGCGCGCCTCAAGGCCTATCGGTCCGCGCCCGCCGATGGTCCGGTCATACTCCTGGTGCCGGCGCCGATCAAGCGCGCCTACCTCTGGGACTTGGCGCCGGACGTCAGCGTCGTCGCCCGCCTGCTGGACGGCGGCGTCCGCCCCTATCTCCTCGAATGGGATGAGCCCGATCCGGCAAGCGGCCTCGGCGATTACGCGGCACGGCATCTGTCGGCGGCCGCCGCCGCGGTGCGCGCGGAAACCGGCGCGGCGAGCATTTTCCTCGCCGGCCATTCGCTCGGCGGCCTTTTCGCCGCGATTTTCTCCAGCCTGTATCCGGCCCAGGTGCGCGGTCTGGTTCTGCTCGGCGCGCCCCTGCACTTCGGCACCGATGCCGCGAGCGGCGCCCTGGGGCCGGTCGCCGTCACCCGCCTGCTCGACGCCCTGCCCGGCAATCTGCCCGGCGCCTGCCTCCGCGCGCTCAGCCACACCGCCGCGCCCGCCGCCTTCGGCAGCGAACGCCAGCTCGACTGGGCGCGCAGCCTGCTCGACCGGCAAGCGATGGCCACGCACCTGCGCGTCGAGCGCTGGTGCCTCGACGAGTTGCCGCTGGCGAAGCGGCTGCTGCTCGATCTGGCCGAGCAGATGTTCGGCGCGGACGCCTATATGCGCGGCTCGCTGCAAGTGACCGGCCGCCGCGCGGCGGCGCAGGCGTTTGCGGCGCCGCTGTTCGCGGTCGTCGACGCGCGCTGTCCGCTCGTGCCGCCGGCCTCCGTTCTGCCTTTCCTCGACGCAGCGGCGAACCCCGACAAACGGCTCGCCTCCTACGACGGCGACATCGGCGTCGGCATCCAGCACGTCGGGCCCCTCGTCGGCAGAAGCGCCCACGCCACGCTGTGGCCGGAGATCGTGCGCTGGCTGTGGCAGCACTGGCGCTGACGCCATCCGCCGCCAGCGACGGCGCGCGAGCCGGCCTATAAAGCAGACAGGGGCAACGCTGGCGGAGATTTCCCATGCGCCGGGCTTTGACGCGAGTGCTGATCGGGGCGTTCTGGTCGTGTTGGGCCTGGGCGGCGGGCGCCCCCGTGGTG
>JACRPB010000097.1:13863-22858 GCA_016214175.1 Rhodocyclales bacterium | reverse complement strand
GGCGACGCCCGCGACTGGCTGCCGCCGTATGCCGGGGGCGTGGCCAGCCGGCCGCAGTTGACCGCCGCCGCGGCCGGCGCCGGCGCCATCTCGCTCGTCCCCGACAGCGACGGCGTGCTGCGCGCGATGCCGCTGCTCTATCAGGTGCAAGGCACGCTCTACCCGACACTCGGCCTCGAAGCGCTGCGGCTGGCGCACGGCGTCGACAAGCTGACGCTGCGGCTGGCGGCGCGCGACGCCGCCGCTCCGGGCCAGGTCGCGGGCATTCGGAGCGTGGCTTTCGGCGCGGCGGCAGCCACCGCGACGGCGCCGGACGGCCGCGTCTGGCTGCGCTTCCGTCGCTTTGCGCCCGAACGCTATCTGTCGGCCACGGACCTGCTGGACGGCAAGACCGATCCGCAACTGCTGCGCGATCACATCGTCTTCGTCGGCGCCACAGCCAAGGGGCTCGGCGACACCGTGTACAGCCCGCTCGGCGAAGCGATTCCCGGCGTCGAAGGCCACGTCCAGTTGACCGAGCAACTGTGGTCCGGCACGACCCTGCTGCGGCCGACCTGGGAGAACGATCTGGTGACGGCGCTGCTACTCGGCGCCTGGCTCGCCCTCGCCCTGCTGCTGGCCCGCGCGCGCCCGCTCTGGGCGGCGTCGTTCGCCGCGCTCGCCGTGGCGGCACTGTTCGCCTTGTCGGCATGGCTGTTTCGCGCCCAGGCCTTGCTGCTCGATCCGTTCTACCCGGCGCTGGCCGTCGGCGCGCTGTTCGTGGTCATGGCGGTGCCGCGCCACTGGCAGGCCGAACGGGAGCGGCGCTGGATCGGCCAGGCCTTCGCGCGCTACGTCTCGCCCAACCGCGTGCGCTACCTGCAAGCGCATCCGCAGGAACTCGAACTGGGCGGCGTCCAGCGCGAGTGCTCGTTCGTCATGACCGACATCGCCGGCTTCACCGCGCTGATAGAGGGCCAGCCGCCCGAGACGATTTCCCGGCTGCTCAACGACTACCTCGACGGCATGGTCGACATCGCCTTCCGCCACGACGGCACACTCGACCGCATCGTCGGCGACGCCGTCGCCGTGATGTTCTCGGCGCCGCTGGCGCAGGCCGACCACGCAGCGCGCGCGCTGGCCTGCGCGCTGGACATGGACCGCTTCGCCGAGGACTTCCGGCGCCGCTGGCAGGCGCAGGGCATCGCCTTCGGCCGCACGCGCATCGGCGTCCATAGCGGCAGCGTGCTGGTCGGCAACTTCGGCGGCAAGGCCATGCTCGACTATCGCGCGCTCGGCGATCCGATCAATACCGCGGCGCGGCTCGAATCCATCAACGCCCAACTCGGCACGCGCGTCTGCGTCAGCGGCGCGACCGCCGCGCTCTGCCCGGACTTCGTCGGCCGGCCGGTCGGCGAACTGGTGCTGAAAGGCAAGACGAAAGCGGTCGCGGCCTTCGAACCGCTGACGGCGGAGCAGGCCGCGGCGCCGGCGGCGGAGCGCTATCGCGCCGCCTATGCGCTGATGGCGGCGCAGCGCCCGACCGCGGCGGCGGCGTTCGCCGAACTGCGGGAGTGCTTTCCCGACGATCCGCTGATCGCCTTCCATGCCGCGCGGCTGGCGGCCGGGGAGACCGGCAGCCGGCTGGCGATGACGAGCAAGTGAGCGGCCGCTTCAGTACCTGACGCAATTGCGCCCGTCGCCCTTGGCCCGGTACAACTGGGCGTCGGCGGCTGCCACCAGCGATTCCGCGGTCGTCGCCGCGCCGCTCGCGGCGAGCCCGAGCGAGACCGTGATGCCGGGCAGGAGCTTGCCGTCGGCACCGGCGACGCGTTGCACTTCGGCCATGCGGCGTATGCGCTCGGCGACGGCGACGCCTTCGGCGAGCACCGTGTTGGGCAGCAGGACGAGAAACTCCTCGCCGCCGTAGCGCGCAGCGAAATCGTAGGGCCGCACCGTGGTCTTGAGGACGTCGCCGAAGGCCGTCAGCGCACGGTCGCCGGCCGGGTGACCGTGGCTGTCGTTGTAGCGCTTGAAGTCATCGACGTCGGCGATGATGACGCACAGCGGCTGCCCGCTTTTCGCCGCCTGGGCCAGCAGGCGCGTCAGCGCGTTGTCGAGCCAGCGCCGGTTGTAGAGCCCGGTCAGCGCGTCGACGTTGGCGCGGTCGGTGAGTTCCCATATCTGCGTGCGGTCCTGGACGATGCGCTGCGTATTCGCCTTCAGCCACTGGCTCATCAGGCGCAGCAGGTTGCGCGCCAGCGGGTTGGCATCGACGATGTGCTGCACCAGGTCGCGATGGATGGGAAAGACGCGGCAGGCCTCCTTGGCGACGACGTAGGCGGACGGCAGGGCGTCGGCGATGATGGACATCTCGCCGACCGCGACGCCGGGGGCCAGTTCGCGGATCTCGGGCGATTCGGCCGCCTCGAAATGCAGGCCGAGACGGCCGGACAGCAGCACATAGACGTGGTGGTTGGGCCACTCGGGCGCGAGCAGGATCGCGCCGGGCGCGAGTTCCAACGGCGCCGCATGGTCCGCCACCATCTGCAGGACCTCGGCCGGCACGTCGCGGAACAGCTCGCTGCGCGCCAGTTCGGCGGCAACCTCACTCATGGCGACGGCAGCGTCAGGCTGAAGACGGTTTCGCCGCCGGCGCTGTCGTCGAGCGTCAGTTCGCCGCCGTGGGCGCGCGCGATTTCGCGCGCCAGGCCGAGGCCGAGGCCGCTGCCGGCTATGCCGCGGCTGCGCGCGGCTTCGGTGCGATGGAAGCGCTCGAAGATCAGCGCACGGTCGGCCGCGGCGATGCCGAGCGAAGCGTTGGCGACGCGCACCTTGATGCCGGCGTCGGTCGCCGCGGCATCGATGCGCAGCCAGCCGTCCGCCAGGTTGTACTTGATGGCGTTGCCGATCAGGTTGTGCAGCGCCTGGCGCAGAAGCCCGCCATCGGCGGCGACCGCGAGGCCGGGCGCGATGGCGGTGTCCACGCGCAACGCCGGTGCGAGCATGCGCGCATCCTCGGCCAGGTCGCGCAGCGCCGCCGTCAGATCGCAGCGCTCGCGGCGCAGGCTGAGGCGCCCGCCGTCGGCCTGCGCCAGCAGCAGCAGCTTCTGCGATATCGACGACAGGCGACGCACCTCGTCGAGGATGCCGGCGAGTTGCACCTGCATCGCCGAGCCGGACGGCACCGCATGCAGCGCCTGTTCGAGGCGTCCCTGGAGGATGGTCAGCGGCGTGCGCAGTTCGTGGGCGGCGTCGCCGGAAAAGCGCGCGGCCTGCTTGAAGCTGCGTTCGAGGCGTTCCAGCATTTCGTTGAAGACGCCGATGAGTTCGGCAAAGTCGCGTTCCTCGCCGGTGGTCGGAATACGCTGATCGAGGCCCTGGGCGCTGACTTCGCGGATGGTCGCCGTCAGGCGTCGGATCTGGTTCTGGTCGGCGGCGATGTGGCGCGTATTGGCCTTCAGCCATTGGCTCATCAGCCGCAGCAGGTTGCGCGCGACCGGGTTGCTGCCGGCGATCAGCCGCTGCAGCAGGTCGCGGTGAATGGGAAAGACGCGGCTCGCCACCTTGGCGATGACGTAGGCGGAGGGCGGCGCATCGTCGATGATCGACATCTCGCCGACCGAAACCCCCGGCAGCAGCTCGCGCACCTCGGGCGCCTGCGGCGAATCGAAGCGCAGCGCGAGGGCGCCGGCAAGCAGCAGGTAGATGTGCTGATTGGGCAGCGCCGGCGAAAGCAGGATTTCACCCGCCGCGAGATCGCGCACGCTCGCGTGTTCCCGCACCAGGGCCAACGTCTCTGCGGACGCATCGCGGAACAGCTCGGTGGCCGCCAGCGCCGCGAGGTCCCGTGGCTGGAACGGGCTTGCCGGCGGCATCAGGCGTCGGCCTTCAGCTTGCGGAAGCGGTAGCCGACGCCGCGTACCGCTTCGATCGGCGATTCGCCGTCGCGATCCACGCCGATCTTCTTGCGAATGCGCTGGATGCAGACGTCGACGATGTTGGTGCTGGGATCGAAGTCGTAGCCCCAAACGTGTTCGAGGATCTGGGTGCGCGTGAACACCCGGCCCGGCGCGCGCATCAGGTATTCGACGAGATTGAATTCGCGCCCGGTGAGATCCACGGTCTGGCCCTGCCAGGCCACTTCGCGCGTGATGCGGTCGAGGCGCAGGCCGCCGACGGCGAGGACGTTCTGGCGCTCGCCGGAAATGCGCCGCACCAGCGCATGGATGCGGGCGACGAGTTCCTCGACGAAGAAGGGCTTGGCCAGATAATCGTCGGCGCCGAGATTGAGGCCCTCGATGCGGTCGTCGAGCTCGTTGCGCGCAGTGAGCAGGATCACCGGCGTCGCATTGCCGGCGCGGCGCAGGCCCTTGAGGACGGACAAGCCGTCGCGGCCGGGCAGCATGATGTCGAGGACGATGACGTCGTAGCTGCCGGCGGCGGCCCGCTCGTAGCCTTCGTTGCCGTTGTCGCAGTGGTCGACGCTGAAGCCCTGCTCGCGCAGGCCGGCACAGACGAAGTCGGCGATCCGCTTTTCGTCTTCAACCAGCAAGGTCTTCATCGCCGTTCCTCCCCGATACGCTGCGTTTCATCCCGCCGCTCCCCCTGCCCGCCATTCTCCCGAATTCGCGGCCGGCGCGGCGCGATCATGACGAATTTGTAATTCGGGGAAGTGCGCAGCCGCCATGCCGGTTGCCGAAAATGGCGACGTGCTCGGGAGACGAAGGCCCGAACCAGAGTGCGCCGAAATGCCGGGAGGGAATATGCAAAGAATCAACAACAGCGACATTGTGCAGGGGAAGCCCCTGAGTTTCAACTGCTACGCCAGCAGCGGCATTCTGCTGCTGCGGCGCGGCCGGATCATCAGCAGCGAAAAGCAGATCGCAGCGCCGATCGAACGCGGCCCGTTCATGTCCGGCGGCGAAACGGAGGCGGCGCCGGCCGCCACATCACGACACAAGGAGAACTGACATGCGCAAACTCGCCACCATCCTCTGCCTCGGCTTCGCCTCCGGCGCCCATGCCGCCGGCGATTACGAACTCTACCTGCTGGTTTGCGACCGCGTCGCCTGCCAGCTCACGGCGCCGGTCGGCGCCGACGGCCCGCGCGCCGACTACCGCGCCCCCGGCGTCAACCTGCGCCTGGAGACGCTGGCGGCGCACGCGCATTCCGCGGACGTCAAACTGACCGTGGACATCGTGCCGGAACGCCGCGGCGCCGGTGCCGACGCCGCGGGCAGAATCAGCGTCCAGGTCGAGCCGCGCACCCTGCGCCACGTCCAGTACAGCGCCATCGCCAGCTTTTCGAGCGCCGACAAGACCTACCAGGTCTGGGGCCGTCTCGCCGGAACGCCGGCCGCGGCAAGAAAGCTTGCGCTCGCCGGCGACTGAGCGACGGTTTGCGGCGCGCGCGGCGGGCTAGTTGCGGGCGTGGGAAATGTTGAAGCTCTCGACGCCCTCGAACTTGGCGAGTTCGCCGGCGAGCACGGTGAGCGGTGCGGCGACGTCCTTGCCCAAGGCGACGGCGACGAAACGCCATTCCGGGCGGCCGCCCTCGTAGGAAACCGAAATCGAGCCGTCGGCGACGTCGTAGCCGCGCTCGCGCGCCACGCGCCGCAGCACGTCCTCGCGCGGCTCGAAATCCTTGCGGAAGCGCATGACGAGGGCCACCGCCGGCCGCGACGGCAGCCAGCCTTCGAGGCGCGACACCCACATCATGCTCACCGCCGAGAGCAGCGCCAGCAGCATGCCGGCCGCGTAGAAGCCGATGCCGACGAGGATGCCGATCGCCGACGAGGCCCAGATCGAGGCCGCCGTGGTCAGGCCGCTGATGCTGAAGCCTTCCTTCATGATGACGCCGGCGCCGAGAAAGCCGACGCCGGTGACGATGCCCTGGATGACGCGCGTCGGATCGGCGGTCGCGGTCATGCCCTCGACGTGGCGGCCGTACCAGTAACTGGGGTAGCCGACGATGACGACCAGCGCCGCCGAGGCCATGCAGACCAGACCGTAGGTGCGCATGCCGGCGGCGCGGCCGTGGTAGGAACGCTCGTAGCCGACCAGCAGGCCGAGCAGCATGGCGCCGAGCAGATTCATGAAGACGATGATGTTGGTGGCGACTTCACTGGCCGACCAATAGCCGGCCAACGATTCAAAGCTGAGCAAGTTCACGGTAACCTCTGCCTGATTAGGGGATGTCGCGCACGAAGAAGTCCGGCCGATCATACCCCACGGCACGACGGCCCCGGTCGTGCTGCCACCCCGGAAGGTCCAGCCGCCCCAGCCATCGGAGGCAACGGGCCTTGCATCGTCATGGAGCGGACGAGACATGGAAACGACTGCGAGCGATCTGGTCAAGGACATCAGCGGCCTGGTGACGCTGCCCGACGTCTACCTGCGCATCAGCCAGTTGCTGGACAACCCCAACAGCGGCGCCGGCGACATCGCCAAGGCCATCGCGCGCGATCCGGCCTTCACGCTGCGCCTGCTGAAGGTCGCCAACAGCGCCCTTTACCGCTTTCCTTCCGCCATCAGCACCGTCACCAAGGCGGTGTCGGTGATCGGCACCTCGCAGATCCGCAACCTGGCGCTGTCGATGTCGGTGGCCAAGAGCTTCGCCGGCCTGCCCAACGACCTGGTGTCGATGGAGAACTTCTGGAAGCACAGCCTCTACTGCGCCCTGGTCGCCCGCCATCTGGGACGCGAGGCGCGGCGCTGCGATCCCGACGCCCTGTTCACCGCCGGCCTGCTGCACGACATCGGCGAACTGGTGATTTTCAACCGCCGCCCCGACGCCGCCCGTAGTGCGCTGCAGACCGTGCTCGATACCATCACGACATCGCCAGCGCCCAGCATCATCCGCGCGAAGTGGCGATCGTCCATATCGCCAACATCCTCGCCCAACTGGCCGAAGTGAGCTCGACGGAACCCGCCGATGCCGATGCCATCGACCCGCTGGCCTGGATCGTCACCGGCTTGTCCGCCGACAGCATCGCGCCCGCCGTGAGCGCGGTGCAGGCCGAAATCGAGGAAGTCGAAAAACTGTTTACCGACGCCACCTGAACAACATGCCGAACCCCGCTTCCCCCGCCCCCGGTAGCCGCCCCGCCCCATCCCCGGTCCTGCCGGGCTTCGAACACGTGCGCCGCCTCTGGAACAACGCGCTCGGAGCCTACGCCGCGCGCATCCTGCCCGGCGAGTATTACGTCACGCAGAGCGACGAAGGCGTCAGCACGACGCTCGGCTCCTGCATTTCCGCCTGCATCCGCGACCGCGTCAGCGGCATCGGCGGCATGAATCACTTCATGCTGCCCAGCACGACCGGCGAGGTCGATACCTGGCGCTCCAGCGGACTGGGTGCCGCCACCCGCTACGGCAACTACGCCATGGAGCATCTGATCAACGAGATCATGAAGAACGGCGGCAAGCGCGAAAACCTCGAAGTGAAAATCTTCGGCGGCGGCCGCATCCTCGAAAAGATGACCGACGTCGGACTGCGCAACATCGCCTTCGTCCGCAACTACCTTTGGGCCGAGGGGCTGGAGCTGGTGGCCGAGGACGTCGGCGACATCCACCCGCGCCAGGTCATCTATTTCCCGTCCAGCGGCCGCGCCAAGGTCAAGCGCCTGCGTTCGCTGCACAACAACCTGATCGCCAATCAGGAATTGAAGTACGTCGGCAGCATCGCCGAGAAGCCGGTGAGCGGCGACGTCGAACTGTTCTAGCGATTGCCTGCGGCTATCGCCTACATAGCAAAATACAATCGCTTAACGCGCGGGAATAGAATTTTCCTGGCGTACAATTTTCTCAACGGTCGAGCCCGGCTCGGCCCACAGCGTCCGGCTCGGCTGCCGGAGGTCGCGAATAACCGCAATGCAAGGAGAATCACATGGCTGTTCTGGTTGGCAAACCCGCTCCCGATTTCACTGCCCTCGCCGTCTATGGCAACAACGAGATCAAGGATCTCAAACTGTCCGACTACAAGGGCAAGAACTACGTGGTGCTGTTCTTCTACCCGCTCGACTTCACCTTCGTCTGTCCCTCCGAGCTGATCGCCTTCGACCACCGTCTGGACGAGTTCAAGAAGCGCGGCGTCGAAGTCATCGGCTGCTCCATCGATTCCCAATTCACCCACCTGGCCTGGAAGAACACCCCGGTCGAGAAGGGCGGCATCGGCCAAGTCGGCTATCCGCTGGTGGCCGACGTCAAGCACGCCATCGCCCAGGCCTACGACGTCGAGTCGGCCGGCGGCGTCGCTTTCCGCGGCTCCTTCCTCATCGACAAGGCCGGCAACGTGCGCCACCAGGTCGTGAACGACCTGCCGCTCGGCCGCAACGTCGACGAAATGCTGCGCATGGTCGATGCGCTCCAGTTCAACGAAGAGAACGGCGAAGTCTGCCCCGCCGGCTGGCAAAAGGGCAAGGCCGGCATGAAGGCCAACCCGGACGGCGTCGCCAAGTACCTCGCCGACCACGCCAAGGAACTCTAGGAGTTCCGAGAAAAAGTTACCCCCAACCCCCCTGGGATACGGCCGCCTGCGGGCGGCCTCTTTTTTTCTAGATTTTCTCGATCAGGCCGGGGGCATCGGCCGCGTGCAGGGCCAGCAGCGGATCGGCGGTGACGAGGCGCACCGGTTCCGCCACGGCCTGCGCCGCCAGCATGCGGTCGAAAGGATCGCCGTGCAGCTTGCCCGACGCAGGATTCGTGCGGTAGGGCAGTGCGTCGGCATGGAGGCAATGGGCGGGCGCCAGCGGCAGCAACTCGCAGCCCGCAGCGCTCACCCCGGAGAGGAAATCGGCGGCGGAGCAGCCAAGCTTGGGGCTGCCGTCGGGCCGCCGGATCGAGTGCTTGATCGCCACTTCCCAGACCGAGACCATGCTGACGAAAACCTGGAAGTCGCCGGCGGCCAGGCTGCGCGCCAGGGCGGCCGGCAGGCGTCGCGGCTCGTAGAGCAGCCACAGCGCCACATGCGTGTCGAGCAGCAGCCTCACGCGCCGTCGAGCCCGTCCAGGGT
>JACRPB010000097.1:10608-13827 GCA_016214175.1 Rhodocyclales bacterium | reverse complement strand
GCCACCAATCGCGCCGCCGGCTTGCCGGCCTTGGCGATGATGATTTCCTTGCCCGCAGCGGCTTCATCGACGAGACGCGAGAGATTGCTCTTGGCGTCGTGCATGTTGAACATGCGCACGTCTTCGGCTTGGGCAAGATAGGGAACGGCGGGTTCTTCGGCTTTCATGGCAGGCCTCCAAGGCTGACCGGGCTAATGTTAGCCCGATACAAGAGGAGGCGCAAGTTAACAGGCCCGCCGCGCCGCCAGGATTCAGGATGCGAACAACCGACGCAACGCGTCGCAGTAAGCCGCCGCCTGCGCATCGCCCTCGGGCGGCGCCCAGGGCGCGCGCTCGTCGGCGGACAAGGGCAGATAAGGACCGGCCTTGGCTTCGAGAAACACCGTGCCGGGAGCGAGCGCCAGCACCGAATGCCAGGTGCCGGGATGGAGATCGACGCCCAGCGCATCGCCGCCCGCGCCGAGGACATGGCTGGCGAGCACCTTGCCGTCGCCGTCGAACAGCACCAGGCCGAGCCGGCCGCGCAGCACGGTCATGGTCTCGCCCTTGAGCGGGTCGAGATGCCGGTGCGGCGCAATGTAGGAACCGGGCTCGATGGCGTTGAGCAGGCGATGGCCGGGCTGCCGGTCGTCGCCGTGGAAATTGCGGTTCTTGCGGCCGCGCGGACTGGCTTGCGCTTCAGAACTGACGGCGTCGAGCAGGGCGGTGTCGATGAGCGTGATCACGAATAGAGTACCTTCACGTTGTCGGCCGAGAGCCAGTCGGCCAGGGAATCCAGCAGCGCATCGTCGAGGCGCACGCGCCAGGTGTCGGCGAGCGCCAGTTCGGCTTCGGCGTCCGTGTTGCGATAGGCCAGGCGCACCGGGCAGGCGCCGGCGCGGTAGGGGGCGAGCAGGGCCTTCAGGCGCTCGGCGGTTTCGGCGCGGCTGCCGCCGTTGAGCGACAGGCGCAGCATGCGGGCATAGCGGCCGCGCGCCTCGCCCAGCGTGTAGAGCCTTTCGGCGGTGACGCGCAGGCCGCCGCTGTAGTCGTCGTTCTGCACCTTGCCTTCGACCAGCAGCAGTTCGTCTTCCTTGATCTTGGCGCGCTCGGCCTCCCACAGCTCGTTGAACACCGTGACCTCGACCTGGGCGCGGGCATCGTCGAGGGTAACGATGGCCATCTTGCCGCGGCGGGTCATCTGGGTACGCGTCGCCAGCACCACGCCGGCCAACAGCAGCGGCTCCTTCTGCGCCTGCAGCTTGTCGAGGCCGCGCTTGACGAAACTGGCCAGTTCGGCACGGTAGGCGTTGAACGGGTGGCCGGAGAGGAAGAAGCCGAGCGCCTGTTTTTCCTGCAGCAGTTGTTCGCGTTCGTTCCAGCGCGGCGCGTCGATGTAATGCGCGGTCGCGGGCGCCGCGCCGCCCATGTCGAAGAGGCCGCCTTGCAGCGCATTGCGCTCGGCCTGCTCGGCCGCTTCAAGGGCGATGCCGACCGAGGCCAGCAGCTTGGCGCGGTGGTCGTCCTGCGCATCGAAGGCGCCGGCGCGCACCAGCGCCTCGATGACGCGGCGGTTCACCACGCGTTTGTCTACGCGCGCGCAGAAGTCGAACAAGTCCGTGAAGGGTCCGCTTTCGCGCGCCTTGAGGATCGCCGTCAGCGCCGATTCGCCGGTGCCCTTGATCGCGCCGAGACCGTAGCGGATGGTCTTGGCATCCACCGGCTGGAAGCGGATGCCGCCTTGATTGATGTCGGGCGGCAGGAAGGCCAGGCCGTTGTCCTTGGCGTCGCTGAAGAAGAACTGCACCTTGTCGGTGTTGGCCATTTCCGACGACAGCGTCGCAGCGACGAAGGCGGCCGGATGGTGGCACTTGAGCCAGGCCGTGTGATAGGCGACCAGCGAGTAGGCGGCGGCATGCGACTTGTTGAAGCCGTAGCCGGCGAATTTCTCCATGGTGTCGAAGATTTCGTTGGCGAGGCCCTCGGCGATCTGGTTGCCGGCGGCGCCGGCGACGAAGACCGCGCGCTGCTGGTCCATCTCCTCCTTCTTCTTCTTGCCCATGGCGCGGCGCAGAAGGTCGGCGCCGCCGAGCGAGTACTGCGCGACGACCTGGGCCGTCTGCATCACCTGCTCCTGGTACACCATGATGCCGTAGGTTTCCGACATCACCTTTTCCATGCTCGGGTGCGGATAGGTGACGCGCTCGCGCCCGTGCTTGCGCGCGATGAAGCTCGGGATCAGGTCCATCGGCCCCGGCCGGTAAAGCGCGTTCAACGCGATCAGGTCTTCGAGGCGGTCGGGCTTGGCCTGCACCAGCATGTCCTGCATGCCGCCGGACTCGAATTGGAACACGGCCTTGGTGTTGGCGTTCTTGAATATCTTCTCGTAGGTCGCCTTGTCGTCGAGCGGCAACTTTTCGAGATCGACGTCGACGCCTTCGACGCTGCGCGCGAAGGCGACGGCCTCGGCCAGGATGGTCAGCGTGCGCAGGCCGAGGAAGTCGAACTTGACGAGGCCGGCCTTCTCGACATCGTCCTTGTCGAACTGCGACACCGTCGTCGCGCCGCCGTCGGCCGAGTAGAGCGGGCAGAAGTCGGTGAGCTTGCCCGGCGCGATCAGCACGCCGCCGGCGTGCATGCCGACGTTGCGCGTGAGGCCTTCGAGCTTTTCGCCGAGCTCCCACAGCATGCGCAGGCCTTCGTCGCTTTCGATGCGTTCGTTGATGGCCGGCTCGTCGTTGCGCGCCTTGGCCAGCGTGATGCCGAGCTCGTTGGGAATCAGCTTGGCGAACTGGTCGACGAAGTTGAACGGCAGGTCGAGGACGCGGCCGACGTCGCGCACCACGGCTTTGGCCGACATGGTGCCGAAGGTGGCGATCTGCGACACGGCATGGGCGCCGTACTTGTCCTTGACGTACTGGATGACGCGGTCGCGCCCTTCCTGGCAGAAGTCGATGTCGAAGTCGGGCATCGACACGCGTTCCGGGTTGAGGAAGCGCTCGAACAGCAACTCGTAGCGCAGCGGATCGAGGTCGGTGATGAGCAGGCTGTAGGCGACCAGCGAGCCGGCGCCGGAGCCGCGTCCCGGCCCCACCGGCACGCCGTTGTTCTTGGCCCACTGGATGAAGTCGGCGACGATCAGGAAGTAGCCGGGGAAGCCCATCTGCTGGATGGTCTGGATTTCGAACTCGAGGCGTTCCGCGTAGCGCGGCCGCTGTTCCTCGCGCGCCGCAGTGTCGG
>JACRPB010000097.1:0-10592 GCA_016214175.1 Rhodocyclales bacterium | reverse complement strand
GAGCTCGATGGTAAGGTTGCAGCGCTTGGCGATCTCGACCGAGTTCTCCAGCGCGCCCGGCAGGTCGGCGAACAGCGCCGCCATTTCGTCCTGGGTCTTGAAGCACTGCTCCGGCGTGAAGGCGCGCGGCCGGCGCGTGTCGGCCAGCACATAGCCTTCGGCGATGCAGACGCGCGCCTCGTGGGCGCGGAAATCGTCGGCATCGAGAAACTGGATCGGATGCGTCGCCACCACCGGCAGCCCGGCCTCGGCGGCCAGCGCCAGCGTGGCGTCGATCAACTGCTCCTGCTGCGGCTGGCTGTTGTTGCCATGGGGGCGCTGGATTTCCAGGTAGTAGCTGCCGGGGAACACCCCCGCCCAGGCGTGGGCGCGTTCCAGCGCGCGTTCCGCCTTGCCCGCCAGCAACAGTTGGCCGACGTCGCCGAAGGCCGCGCCCGACAGCGCGATCAGCCCCGCGTTGTCGCCGTTCTCGATCGCCGCGCGCGTGATTTCGGCGCGGCCGTGGCGGCGCGGCGCCAGATAGGCGGACGAGAGCAGTTCGCACAGCCGCAAATAACCGGCGCGGTTCTTCGCCAGCAGCAGCAGGCGCGACGTGCAGTCGCGGCTCGGGTCGCGCGCGTCCTCGTCGGCGACCCAGACGTCGCAGGCGACGAGGGGCTTGACGCCGGCGCCGCGCGCCGCGGTGTAGAACTTGACCATGCCGAACATGTTGGCCAGATCCGACAGCGCCAGCGCCGGCATGCCGTCCGCCTGCGCACGCTGGATCGCGTCGTCGAGGCGCACGATGCCGTCGGTAACCGAATACTCGCTGTGGAGCCGGAGATGGACGAAACGGGGGATAGGCATGGCTGGCGGATTTTACCCCCACTGCCGGCCCCGCACGGCGCACCAATTTTCGCCCGGCCCGGCTTGGCCGCACGGCGGATAAGCTATTATTGGCGCACAAAAAAAGCGACGTCGAAGCGTCCGGCATGCCGATGCCGGCCGAAAGGGCGATTCCTCGTCGATAATTCCAGGCCGCCACGTCCCTCGGCTGCCGTCCCCCCGCTGCCTGTCATGTCACGGCGTACCGGACATGGCAGTTCATTTGTTGACGGCTTAACGTGGATGGAATCCGAGCGATGTTCAAGAAGACCAGAATCGTCACGCGGCTGACTTTCGGCTTTACGCTGATGCTGATCGGCGCCCTCGTGCTCGGCTACCTGGGCGCGCGCAGCACCGTGCAACTGTCCGGCATCACGTCGGACATGCTGAAGCACTCGTTCGCCGTCTCGCGCGCCACGCTCGAAGTTCGCGCCGACGTGCTGAGCGCCCAGCGCCAGATCGGCGACCTGACCGCCAAGCCGAGTCCCAGCGCGGCCGAAGCGACGAATCTGTCGGCCACCCTGGCGCGCATCGACGACAACATGGCGACGGTGCGCACGCAATTCCTCGGCAAGCGCGACGACGTCGCCCGCGTCGACAAGGCCCTGGCCGCATGGCGCGCCGCGCGCGACGAAACCCTGGCCCTCGCGCGCAGCGGCCGCCACGCCCAGGCGGCGGCCCTGCACGAGGATCGCGGCGCCCGACTCGTCGACGGCGCCTTGCAGGAAGTCGCCAAGATCGCCGACTTCTCGACCGCCAAGGCCGCCGAGTTCGAACAGACGGCGGCGGCGGAACGGGATGCGGCGCTCGGCCGCATCGCCTTCATGCTGGCGCTGATCATCACCTGCGGCTCCGCCGTCGCCTTCCTCGTCACCAACAGCGTCAAGGGATCGCTGGAACTCGCGGTGGCGACGGTCTCCGATCTGATCGAGGACGCCGTGGACAAGGCGCGCGTCGCCGAGGCCGTGGGCGCCGGCGATCTCGACCAGGAAATCCACGTCACCGAGTCGCTGAAAATCGATCTGGCGCACTTTCCCGACGACGAAACCGGGCTGCTGATGAAGGCGGCGGTGCGCCTTTCCGAAGTGCAGCGAGCGCTGGACGAAGCCCTGCGCTCGATGACCAGCGCCTTGCGGCTGGCGCGCGACGACCTGCGGGCCCGCGACTGGCTGAAGACCGGGCGCAACGAATTGTATTCCCTGCTGCGCGACGAACAGCCGACGGTGGAAATGGCCGACAAGGTCTTGGCCTTCCTCGCCGAATACCTCGACGCCGGCGTCGGCGCCCTCTACCTGTTCGACGAGCACGAGGTCAAGCTGCGCCGCACCGCCACCTATGCCGCCGGCAAGGACGTGAAGCTCGGCGAATACTTCCACCTCGGCGAAGGCATCATCGGCCAGTCCGCCCGCTACCAGAAGACGGTCACGCTCAACGACGTGCCGCCCGCCTACATGGACATCACCTCGGCGCTCGGCACCGCCGCGCCCAAGGTCGTCGTCGCCACGCCGATGCTGCACGGCAACCGCCTCGTCGGCGTCATTGAGCTGGGCTCTTTCACCACCTTCAGCGAAGCCCAGTTGAAGTTCCTCGACATCGTGCGCGGCGCGATCGCCATCGGCCTCGACGTCAACCTGGCGCGGCAGCAAATGGCTGAACTGCTCGAACAGACGCAGCAGCAGGCCGAGGAACTGCGCGTGCAACAGGAGGAACTCCAGCAGAGCAACGAGGAACTCGAAGAGCGCGCGCAGATGCTGGAGCAGCAGCGCGAAAGCATCCGCGCCAAGAACAAGGAAATCGAGGCCACCAGCGACATCCTGCGGCAGAAGGCGACCGAACTGGAGCGCGTCAGCACCTACAAGTCCGAGTTCATGGCCAACATGTCGCACGAATTGCGCACGCCGCTGAACAGCCTGATGATCCTCTCCAGCCTGCTCAAGCAGAACAAGGAAGGCAACCTGACGGCGAAGCAGGTCGAATTCGCCGCCACCATCAACTCGGCCGGCGCCGACCTGCTCGAACTGATCAACGACATTCTCGACCTGTCGAAGGTCGAGGCCGGCCAGATGCAGTTCAACATCGCCCCCCTGCCGGTGCCGGAGATCTGCGACGCCATGCGCGCCCTGTTCGAACCCCTCGCCGAGCAACGCGGACTGGACTTCGGCGTCGAGGCCGACGCCGACATTCCGCTGGTGTTCTACGGCGACGAGCAGCGGGTGCACCAGATTCTCAAGAACCTGCTGTCCAATGCCCTCAAGTTCACCGAGAAGGGCGGCGTCAGCGTGCGCGTGCAGCGGCCGGCCGATGCCGAAAACCCGCTGCCGGGACCGGCGCTCGCCTTTGCCGTCGCCGACACCGGCATCGGCATCCCGGCGGAAAAGCAGCAACTGGTGTTCGAAGCCTTCCAGCAGGCCGACGGCTCCATCAGCCGCAAGTACGGCGGTACCGGCCTGGGGCTGTCGATATCGATGAAGCTCGCCCACAAGATGAACGGCGAGTTGCGCCTGACGAGCGAAGAAGGCAAGGGCAGCGTATTCACGCTCTATCTGCCGCTCACGGCGACGGCCGCGCCGGTTGCGGCGGAAGCGCGGCCGGCCGTGCGCAGCGCAGCGCCGCCCCTGGGCGCGCCGCGGCCTGCGCCGGCCAAGGCGGCGCCGCTGCCGGCCGCGGCGGCCGAAGACGAACCCCTGCCCTACGCGCCGTCCCTGCCCGACGACCGCGACGCCCTGACGCCGGGCGATCGCAGCATTCTCGTCATCGAGGACGATCTCGCCTTCGCCAAGATCCTCCAGGGCATCATCAAGGAACGCGGCTTCGCCGCGCTGGTGGCGGCCGACGGCGAGAGCGGCATCGCGCTCGCCACCCGCTTCCAGCCCAGCGCCATCGTCCTCGACGTCATGCTGCCGCGCATCGACGGCTGGGGCGTCATGCGCGCGCTCAAGGACAATTCGCGCACGCGCCACATCCCGGTGCATTTCATCACCTGCATGGAAGACCGCCAGAAGGCGATGACCATGGGCGCCATCGGCTTCGCCACCAAGCCGGTCAGCATCGAGCAGATCAACGGCGTCTTGCAGTCGATCGAGGGCTCGCTCGACAAGGCGGTGAAAAAGCTGCTCATCGTCGAAGACAACAGCGACGAGGCGACCAGCATGGTCGCCCTGCTCGAAGAAGGCGGCGTCGACATCGCCGTGGCGGCGAGCGGCAAGGAAGCCATCGCCCTGCTCACCGAGCAGGCCTTCGACTGCCTGGTGCTCGACCTCGGCCTCTCCGACATGTCCGGCTTCGAGTTGCTCGAATTCATCCAGAACCTGGAAGGCGCGCGCCGCATCCCGGTCATCGTGCACTCCGGCCGCGACTTGAGCCACGACGACGAGAAGCAACTGCGCCGCTACGCCGAGAGCATCATCATCAAGGGCGCCAAGAGCCCGGAGCGCCTGCTCAACGAGGTCACCCTGTTCCTGCACCTGGTCGAGAGCAACCTGCACCCCAACAAGCAGCGCATGATCCGCACCGCCATCGACAAGGAAGCCATGCTCGACGGCCGCAAGGTACTGCTGGTGGACGACGACATGCGCAACATCTTCTCGCTCTCCAGCGTGCTGGCGGAGAAGAACATGGTCGTCGTCGAAGCCGAGAACGGCCGCGAAGCCATCGCCAAGCTCGACGAGCACGACGACATCGGCATCGTGCTGATGGACATCATGATGCCGGAAATGGACGGCTACGCCGCCATGCGCGAAATCCGCAAGAACCCGCGTTTTGCGCATCTGCCCATCATCGCGATGACCGCCAAGGCGCTCAAGGGCGATCAGGAAAAGTGCATGGCGGCGGGCGCCAGCGACTACATCGCCAAGCCGATCGAAGTCGAAAAGCTGCTGTCGCTGATCCGGGTCTGGATCTTCCAGTATGGCTAGGACGGCACGAATGCCGTGGGGCGGCGGCGACGCCTGCGTGCCGGCTAGTTGGCGTTAGATTTCCGAGTGCGCGACCCGGAGCCCAAGATGCATACGGAAAGGAATGAAGTCGCGGTCGCTATGCAAGAGCGTCAGGCCGTCTTCGATGCATCGCGTTGCAATGATCGCATCGATCGTCTTGCGCACCGTAATGCCTTTGGTGCGAAGTATTCGGAAGTTCCTGGCGGCCTTGACCGCAATATCGTGGCCGCCGAGATCGATTTGAGTAAAGGCATCGAGCGTCTTTCGCACGAGGTTGAACTCCCGATCGTCTTGCACACCCTGCAGCACTTCGGCTGCAATCAGGTCGCCCACCGCGAGGGGAGTGCGGCCAAACATCCCATCCAAGAGTTCAACCTGGGGAGTATCTGCATTACGGAAGTAGTCGATCCAGACGCTCGAGTCCACCAAGATCACTTGTCCGTCCTCATCTGGTCAAGGTCGCCTTCCCACCTGATCTTGCCGCGCAGTTGGCGTGCTTGTTCCTGCTTTCGCAAGTCCACCAACGTTTTCAGCCCTCGTTCCACAACTTCGCGCTTGGTCTTTGCGCCCGTAGCACGGAGGGCATCTTTCATGAGCTTGTCGTCGATCTCAATGTTGGTACGCATGGCGTGTACTCCCAGTCGCTGGCTTACACATTATATAGCCAGACGATACACACGGAAACCTGGCCTCCGGTTCGAGCGGACCTGCGCGAAAAGCCGCGCAGGCCGCTCACTTCTACGTTGCGCGCCTTGAACTCGATCGCGTCGGAGGTTTTCGAATGACACTTCACCCGGATGATGCCGTCCAAAATCGCTTCAGAGCTCGCGCAAGTATCCCGGCTTGCGGCGCTGGTGCGCGACAGCAAGCACTGTCGAGGTATTGCCTCGAATCTCGTAAAGGACTGTGTAAGGAAAGTGACGGAGCATATGTCACCTGATCGCATCCTCGTCTTTAGGCCACATCGCTGCATCGATAGCAAGCCGATCGATTGCCTCAAGTGTCTCGTTTCGAAAAGCGTCGGCCGCAATGGGGCTGCGCTCAAATCACCAAAATTCAAATTGTGCCCCTGATCGCTAGCTGCCCGGCGCCGACGCCCGCCCCTGGGATGAAACCGAAAAACCTTGCCATATCGCCGTCGGTGCGCGCTCGTGTGGGCGGGGTGCCCTGCTCCGCTCATGTCCCCCGGCGGCCGGCGGCCGCCTCCTCCTTTACTTCGCTACGCAGGGCACCCCACCCGCACGAGCGGGAAACGCCCTGCGGTTTTTGGGCTCCAAGGCACGGGCGCTTGCCGCCGTGGGTGGCGGGTGGCCGACGTAGCGAAGTAAAGGAGGAATGGCTGGGCGCAGCCCGGCCAGGGGGACATGAGCGGAGTCGGCCACCCGCTGCCCGCGGCGCGCGCAGACCTCAAACGCCGTTAGTTTCATGCGTCGCGGAAGACGCGCAGCGTCATGGAGCACTGACATGGCCACGGTGCGCTTGGTCTGCTGCTACTGCGGTGCCGGCTGCGATCTGCTCATCGACGTTGAAGGCGAGCGGTCTCGCCGAACTGCGCAAGATCGGCGCCCAGGGGTGCGTGCTCGTCGGCGACCCCGCGTTCTACGTCCGCTTCGGGTTTGCGAACAACCCGGCGGCGCAGATCGCTCCGTAACGCCGGCGTCGCGCTGACGCTGCTGCTGCTGCCGCGGGCCGCGGCGGCGCAGGCGCCGCCTGCGAACTCGTGCGTGTCGTGCCACGCGACGTTGCCCGAGGCACGGCTGTCCGCGCCGCCGGCGGCCTGTGATCGCGAGCGACGTGCGTCGCTATCGTCCGCTCATGCTGCCGGCGATGGCGGAGAAATTTCTGGCTGCCGGTGCCGTCGTGTGGCTATTTGCGCTCGGCCGCATCGACGCCATGACCCTGGCACCGTTTCTCGTCGATCTGATCCTGGGCTTCCTGTTCGTCGCCAGCTACCTGCACAGTTGCGAGCGCCCTTCGCGGGGGATTGCGGGACTACCAAACGCATGAGGAACGGTCCAGCCCATCTAGCAGTCGGCCCAACACCAGGAGAGAAATGACCATGGTCAGAATCAGCATCCAGTACCCGAACCGGCAAGGCGCTCGCTTCGACTTTCCGTACTACGTCGAGACCCACATGCCGACATCGATCGGGCTCTTGAGCGCGCATCCGGGCTTCAAAGGAGCATCCGTCGAGCGCGGCATCGGCGGGGCGGCGCCCGGAGTCGCGCCAACCTACATCGCGGCAAGCCACTTTCTCTTCCACTCGGTCGAAGACTTCATGGCGGCCTTTGCGCCGCACGCCGAGACGCTTCAACGCGACATGCCGAACTACACCGACATCGAACCCGTCATCCAAGTGAATGAAGTGCTCATTGCCCGCTAGCTCTGCGTGCCGCCCCTCATCGGAGCGCGTATTGAACGATATCCGTCCTTGCCGTATAGTTGCGCTACTCAGGGCCGCGTGAAAGGAAATGAATAATGGCTGGCCGTACTCCACCCGCCAAACGCATGTCGCCGGCGGCCCGCACAACGAAGGTCGCGCCGAACGAGGTCGTTCAGGCGCGGCAAGTCACGGGTTTGTCGCAGGCTCGATTCGCCGAGGCGCTCAGCATATCCAAGCGCACGCTGCAAGAGTGGGAGCAGGGCCGGCGCGCGCCATCGGGCGCGGCGCAAGCGCTGATTCGTATCGCCCGGAAGCACCCGGAAGTCGTGCGCGAGGCGCTGGCTTGAGGTCCGGCGTCAGCCCGGCGCAGCGCGGCGGCAGGCGGCGGCGAGCGCCCGCGCCATGACTCCCGTCGAAGTCGAAGACGTGGAAATCCGGCTGCTGCTCGAAGGCGTGCAACAGGTGTATGGCTACGACTTCCGCGACTATGCGGCGGCCTCGATCAAGCGGCGGCTGACGCAATGGCTGGCCGAATCCGGCTTCGACACGTTTTCGCAGGCGCAGTCGCGTCTGCTGCGCGATCCCGAGCTGTTCTTCTCGCTGTTGCAGGGCATTACGGTCAATGTCACCGAGATGTTCCGCGACCCGTCTTTCTTCAAGGCCTTGCGCGAACAGGTGGTGCCCTTCCTCAAGACCTACCCGTTCGTCAAGATCTGGCATGCCGGCTGCGCCTCGGGCGAGGAGGCCTATTCGATGGCCATCCTGCTCAACGAGGAAGGCATGGCCGGGCGCTACCGCATGTACGCGACCGACATCGACGAGGCGGTGCTGCAGAAGGCGGCGGCGGGCGTGATGCCGATGGCGGAAATGCAGAAGTACACGCGCAACTACCAGAAGGCCGGCGGCAAGGCTTCGTTCGCCGACTACTACACGGCGCGCTACGATCGCGCCATCCTCAGCGCCGACTTGAAGCAGAGCATCGTTTTCGCTCCGCATAACCTGGCCGCCGACGCCGAGTTCGGGGAAATGAACATGGTGCTGTGCCGCAACGTCATGATCTATTTCAAGCCGGCGCTCAAGGAACGCTGCCTGGACCTGTTCGACAACAGCCTGCTGTCCGGGGGTTTTCTTTGCCTGGGCCTCAAGGAGACCCTGGAAAAGCGCAAAATGAGCGCGCGCTACGACGAACTGGTCGCCGGCACGCGCATTTATCGAAAGCGTTATGGCTGAGCAAACAATCCCGCAGACGCCAAACTTGCGCGCCGTCGCCATCGGCGTTTCCAGCGGCGGCGTGCGCGCGCTGAAGATCCTGCTCGGCGCGCTGCCCGAAGATTTCCCGCTCCCCGTCCTCGTCGTGCAGCACATCAGCCCGGAAGCCGGCAACGGCATGGCGCGGCTGCTCGACAACTACTGCGCGATCCGCGTCAAGGAAGCCGACGAGCAGGACGAGGTCCGTCCCGCCACCGTCTATCTCGCACCGCCGAACTACCACCTGCTGGTGGAAAGGGAAGGCCGGCTCGCGCTTTCCGCCGATCCGCCGGTAAGCTTCGCGCGGCCTTCGGTCGACGTCCTTTTCGAGTCGGCGGCGGAAGTCTTCGGCGCCGGGCTGGTCGGCATCGTCCTCACCGGCGCCAACTTCGACGGCGCCGCCGGCGTCAGGGCGATCAAGGCGCACGGCGGCCTCGTCATCGTCCAGGACCCGGCCGATGCCGAGACGCCGCAAATGCCGGCGGCAGCGCTGGCCGCGGTGAAGGCGGATCACGTTCTGGCGCTGGCCGCCATGCCGGCGCTGCTACGCCGCCTGGCCGCCGCCACGGCGCCGCGCGCGGAGGCTGCCGATGCCTGACAAGATTTCCCTGCTGCTGGTCGACGACAGGCCGGAAAACCTGGTCGCCCTGGAAGCCGTGCTCGGCGGCCAGGATCTCGACCTGGTCAAGGTCATGTCCGGCAACGACGCCTTGCGCTGCACGCTGAAGCAGGATTTCGCGCTGGTGCTGCTCGACGTGCAGATGCCCGGCATGGACGGCTTCGAGACGGCGGAATTGATGCGCGCCAACCCGAAGACGCGCCACCTGCCGATCATTTTCATCACGGCCGGGATGAAGGAAACCCACTTGCAGTTCAAGGGCTACGAGGCCGGCGCCGTCGATTACCTGATCAAGCCTTTCGAGCCGCACATCCTGCAAAGCAAGGTGCGCGTGTTCTGCGAACTCTACCGCCAGCGCCGCCAGCTCGAAGAGAACCAGGCGCAGCTCGAAGCGAAGATCCGCGAGCGCGTCTCGCAGTTGCGCGAGAGCGAGGAACGCTTCCGCATGCTGGCGACGCACGCGCCGGTGGGCATCTACCAGATCGATGCCGTCGGCAACTGCCTGTTCGTCAACCGCCGCTGGAGCGAGATCGCCGGCCTTTCCCCCGAAGAGGCTACCGGCCAGGGCTGGACCCGCACCCTGCATCCGGACGACCGCAATGCCGTCACCGCGCTGTGGCAAAACGCGGCGACGACCGGCAGCGAATGGTTCATGGACTACCGCTACGTGAGGCCCGACGGCAAGCTGGTCTGGGTGCACGGCAATGCCGTCCCCTTGCGCAACGGCAAGGGCGAGGTCACCGGCTTCCTCGGCAACAATCTCGACATCACCGTGCGCAAGCGCGCCGAGGAGCGCGAGCGCACGCGCAGCACCGTCGCCGGCCGCCTCGCCGATGCCGCGCCGCTGTCCGAAGTGCTCCACCTCGTCGCCGCCGGCGCCGAGCGTCAGGCCTACGGCATGTCCTGTTCCGTCATGCTGCTCGACGAACCGACCGAACAACTGGTCTATGGCGCGGCGCCGGCCGCGCCTGAACGCGTCGAACGCACGCGCACGCTGGCCGGCAACGGCGGCGCCGCCTGCGTCGCGGCCTCCACCGGCGGCAAGCGGCTGACCGTCGACGACATCCGCGGCCAGCCGCACTGCGCCGAGTGCCGGCCGGCCGCGGGCGACGGCGAGCAGGTCGCCTGCTGGTCGGAACCGATACTCGCCATGAACGGCACGGTCCTCGGCGTCTGCGCCTTCCACTGGTCGCGGGTCTCGATCCCGGACGCGGCCGACATCGACCTCATGCGCGAAACGGCCCAGCTCGCCGCCCACGCCATCGAACGCAAGAGCACCGAAAACGAATTGCAGATCGCCGCCTCGGTGCACCATGCGATCAGCGAAGCCATACTCGTCACCGACGCCGACAATCGCATCATCGCCACCAACCCGGCCTTCACCCAGGTCACCGGCTACGCCGCCGCGGAAGCGATCGGCCAGACGCCGCGCCTGCTGAAGAGCGGGCGCCAGGACCAGTTCTTCTACGAGAAGATGTGGCACGAGCTGGAAAGCCGCGGCCACTGGGAAGGCGAAATCTGGAACCGCCGCAAGAACGGCGAG
>JACRPB010000096.1 GCA_016214175.1 Rhodocyclales bacterium | reverse complement strand
GGCCCTTGAGCGTACGGGTCTCGTGCCGGCCGTCAAGGGTTCGCTACGCCGGGCTACGCCCGCCCTTGACCGCCGGCACGAGACCCGACTCAGCGAGCCCCTTGCAACGAGTACGTTCCAGCACTCCAAACTATACAAGCGAAGCGAGTTTGAGCGCCCGGCCGGCCGGCGCTTCGGCGCTGCGGGAACCCCGAAGGGGCGGGAGCGCATGAGGCGCCGGCCATGCCCTCGGCCTGCGGCGCGCGCGAAGGAACGCAACGCCTACGACCGCGACTTGAGCACGTCCGGCGCAAAGCGGCTGGCGACGAAAATCAGCGTCAGCGTCAGCGCCATCAGCAGCGTCGACACCGCATTCACCTCGGGCGTCACGGCGACCTTGATCATCGAATAGATCTGCAGCGGCAGCGTGGTCACGCCGACGCCGGCGACGAAGAAGGTGATGACGAAGTCGTCGATGGAGAGCGTGAAGCTCATCAGGAAGCCGGCCACCAGGGCCGGCAGGATCAGCGGCAGGGTGACGCGGCGGAAGGTGGCCCAGGGTGTGGCGCCGAGGTCGCGCGCTGCTTCGAAGATGCTCTCGTCCATGCCGGCCAGGCGCGCGCGCACGATCACGGCGACGAAGCCGATCGAGAACGTGATGTGGGCGACGAGGATGGAGGCGAAGCCCAGCGTCAGGTCGAGCACTTGGCGGAAGAACAGCAGCAGGGAGACGCCGAGCAGGATCTCGGGCATCGCCACCGGCGTGAGCACCAGGAAGGGCAGCCAGCGCAAGCGGTAGCGGTGCATGGCCAGGCCGGCCATGGCGCCGAGGATGGTGGCGACGGTTGCCGAGAGCAGGGCGATCAGCAGCGAGGTGGCCGCGGCGCCGAGCATTTCCTCGTCGTGCAGCAGCTTGGCGTACCAGCTCGTGGTGAAGCCGACCCACTGCGCGTTGAGCGCGGAATCGTTGAACGAAAAAATCACGACCACCGCCAGCGGCAGGTAGAGGAAGGCGTAGGTGCCGAGCGCGGCGGCCCACAGCCAGGGGCTTTGCGGTTTCACGATACCGCCTGCGTGCCGTGCAGACCGCGCCGCGCCGCCCAGGCGGTGAGCCCGGCCAGCGCCAGCACCAGCAGCGTCAGCATGATCGAGAAGGCCGAACCCAGCGGCCAGTCGCGGTCTTCGAGAAACTGCGCCTTGATCAGGTTGCCGATCAGGATGTCGCCGGTGCCGCCGAGGAGTTCGGGCACCGCGAACATGCCGAGCACGGGGATGAACACCAGCGCCGATCCGGAGACGATGCCGGGCAGCGAGAGCGGGAAGGTGACGCGCCAGAAGCGCGTCCAGGCCGAGGCGCCGAGGTCCTGGGCGGCTTCGAGCAGCGCCGGATCGTGCTTTTCCAGATTGGTGTAGAGCGGCAGGATCATGAAGGGCAGATGCACATAGACCATGCCGGCGATGACCGCGAAGGGCGAGTAGAGCAGCCCGGCCGGGCCGAGGATCATGATCCAGGCGTAGATGCGCACCAGGAAGTTGCTGGCGAAGGGCAGGATCACCAGCAGCACCAGCAGGTCGCGCCGCTTGGCCGGGCTCTTCGCGATCAGCCAGGCCAGCGGGTAGGCGAGCACGACGCAGAGCAGCGTCGTCAGCGCGGCGACGAGGAAGGAGCGGGCGAAGATCTCGACGTAGATGACGTCGCCGAATAGAAAGCGGTAGGCGTCTAGCGAATGCGCCGGCCACGGCGCCAGGCCGCCGAATTCGCCGGGCTCGCGGAAGGAGGCGGCGACGACGATCAGCGCCGGCAGCAGGAAGAAAACGACGAGGAACAGCGTTGGCGGCGCGACGACGGTCCAGCGGGTCAGGGTGGCACCGGCAGTGGCATCGCGCGCTTTCATCGCAGACCCCGGCGAGCGTTCAGGTTCCCGGCGGCGCGGCGACGCAGACGCGATTGCGGCCGCCGTTCTTGGCGCGGTAGAGGCTGGCATCGGCGCGGCCGATGGTATGGTCGGGCGGCTCGCCGTCCTGGTAGGGGGCGACGCCGATGCTGAGGGTGACCGGCACCGGCGTGCCGTCGACTTCGAACCGCGTTTGGGCGACGTCCTGGCGCAGCTTCTCGGCGGTCGCCAGGGCCTCGTCGAGGCCGCAGCCGCGCAGCACGATCAAGAATTCCTCGCCGCCCCAGCGCACGGCGATGTCGGAGGCGCGCAGGTCGCGCTGCAACCTTTGCGCGATGGCGGCGAGCACGGCATCGCCGCCGTGGTGCCCATGGTGGTCGTTCACCGCCTTGAAATGGTCGACGTCGGCGAGCAGCACGGAAAACTGCCCCTGCTCGCGCTTGTGCTCCGCCAGCAGTTGTTCGACGAGGATGTCGAAGGCCTGCCGGTTGAACAAGCCGGTGAGCTTGTCGGTCGTGGCCATTTCCTCGATGCGTTGCTGGTAGCGCGACAGCGCCAACTGGGTCAGCAGCAGCACGACGAGCGTGACGGCGGCGCAGATGGCGAGATTGACGTAAAGCGCCCGGCGGATTTCCGCCAGCGCGCCGTCTTCGGCCTTCTCGACGAAAAGGAACCACTTCAGCTCGGGGATGTAATTGACGTTGAGCAGGCGCGAACCGCCGGGGCCGCCGTACTCGTAGGAGCCGCTGCCGGCGGCGAGAATGCGGTCGGCGATGTCGCGCAAGCCGGGGATGGCGCGGATGTCGGTCTCGGCCTGTCCGGAATTGTTGCCGAACAACACGATCTTGCCTTGCGCGTCGACGAAGTAGATGGTGCGCTGGAAGCGCTCCTGGTAGTCGGCGATCAGGCGGCGCACGGCATCGACCGTCAGGCCGATGCCGGTGGCGCCGATGTAGCGTCCGTCGTAGTCGAAGACGCGATAGTTGATGAAAATGGTCAGCGCGTCGCGGTTGGCGAGGTCCGGGTCGACGTTGATCTCGTAGGCTTCGCTCATGTCGCGCACCCGGAAATACCAGCCGTCGCGTGGCTCGGCGGACGAAACGCGCTTGAGGACGCCGCCGCCGGTGTAGTAGTTGGCGCTGTGGTCGGAGACGAAGAAAGTGCTGAAGGCGTTGTAGCGCTTTTTTACTTCGCCCAGGTAGCGCACCATGGCCTTCTTGTCGGTTTCGCCGCCCAGCACCCAGTCGCGCAGGAAGGTATCGCTGGCCATGGTCGACGAGATCAACACCGGCCGCACCAGATCCTTCTGTATCTCGGAATAGATGTTGCTGGACGTGAGCGGCAACTCCTGGCGGATGATGGCCTCGCGGATGGTCTGCTTCGAGACTTCGTAGCTGCCGAGCGTGGTGGCGAGAAAGCCGGCGCCGAGCACGAAGCTCAGCAGCAGGAGCAGGCGGCTGCGGTCGAAAAGCCGGTGCGGACGGGACATGGTCGGGAAGGGCGGGTGGCGGATGATGCCCATTTTACGCGCGCAGGAATACGCCGGCGTCGTGGCGCCAGCAGACCGCCACCGCATCGCCGACTTCGTGGAACTTGGCGCGGCCCGGCGCGGCATTCGGCATCAGCGCCTCGACGACGAAGCCGTTGGCGAGCTCGACCTTGTAGAGCGTGACGTCGCCCAGGTAGAGCAGCTCCTTGACGCGGCCCGCGAAGCGGTTCTTGAGATCGGCCGACTCCTGGTGGCCGTAGATGCGGATCAGTTCGGGGCGCAGCGCGAAGGCACCGCGCTCGCCGGGCTTGAGCGGACGCGGGTCGGTAGCGGCGATCTCCCCGAGGCCCGCGGCGCGCAGCGTCAGCAGCACCTTCGAAGAAGCGGCGACCTCGACGTCGATGAGATTGATCTTGCCGATGAAGTCGGCGACGAAGCGGTTGGCCGGTGCCGTGTAGAGCTTGTCGGGTTCGTCGCATTGTTCGATGCGGCCGTCCTTCATGACGCCGATGCGGTGCGACAGCGCCAGCGCCTCCTGCTGCGAATGGGTGACGAAGACGAAGGTGATGCCGACCGCGCGTTGCAGCGCGATCAGTGCCGCCTGCGTTTCCTCGCGCAGGTTGGCGTCGGGCGCGGCGAGCGGCTCGTCGAGCAGCAGCAGGCGCGGCTGGTTCACGAGTCCGCGCGCCAGCGCCACGCGCTGCGTCTGGCCGCCGGAAAGCTCGGGCGGGAACTGCGCCGCCTTGTCGGTGAGATGCACCAGGGACAGGGTTTCGGCGACGCGGCGCTTGATCTCGTCGCCCGAGCGCCCGGCCATTTCGAGCGGAAAGGCGACGTTGCCGGCCACCGTCATGTGCGGAAACAGCGCGTAGCTCTGGAACACCGTGTGCAGCGGCCGCTTCTCGGGCGGCACGCCGGCCAGCGAAACGCCGTCGAGCAGGATGTCGCCCGCGTCCGGCGCGTCGAAGCCGGCGAGCATGCGCAGGATGGTGGTCTTGCCGCAGCCCGAGGGGCCGAGCAGGGTGAAGAACTCGCCGGCCGCAATCGACAGCGTGACGTCTTTCACCGCTTCGAGACTGCCGAAGCGGCGCGTGATGTTCTTGAGTTCGAGCAGGGCCACGACCATTCTCCCCAACCCGGAACCGGGTTCCTATGCAGCCATTCTAGGCTCAGGGGCGATGATGGGGCGGTTCGGCGACGTGGTGCGTCTCGGCTGCCGCCTGGTGGTGCAGCAGCTCGTGCAGCTCATGATGCGGCATGCGGTGGCCGACCCATTGCGGCAGCAGCGAGCCGAGGATCATGCCGAGCGCCGAGACGGCCAGCCCGATCAGTTGCGGCGGCACCGGGCTCGCTGCGCCGATCAGCATCTCGACCAGCAGCCAGGACAGCAGGCCGCCGCAGGTCGCGGCCAGTGCGCCCTGCGTCGTCGCCCGCCGCCACAGGATGCCGCCGACGAGCGGCACGAAGGCGCCGGCCAGGGTCACCTTGTAGGCGTTCTCGACCATCTTGAAAATCGAGGATTCGGAGTTGAGCGCGAACAGCAGCACCAGGCAGGCCGGATAGAAGCCGCGGATGACGTTTTCGGCGAAAGTGACCGAGGGCGCCAGGAGCGTCGCCGAGGAACAGCTCATGATGGCCGAGAGCACGGCGCCGAAGAAGAAGACCTGGGCGACGAGCGGCGTGTGCTGCAAGACCAGGGTCGGCAGTACGAGCTGCGTGTCCTTTTCCATCAGTTCGCCGAACATGGCCGGATCGATCAGCGTCGCCGAATAGGCGATGAACATCGGCACGAAGGTGAAGCAGAAATAGATCGAGGCGCCGAGGATCGAGCCGGCGAGGGCGATTTTCGCGCTCTTGGCCGAGGTCACACGCTGGAACACGTCCTGCTGCGGAATCGAGCCGAGCATCATGGTCACCCAGGCGCCGAGAAATGTGACCCAGGCGAGCGGGTCCGGCGGCGGGAAGAAGTCGAGCTTGCCGGCGGCCGACGCGCTGGCGATGGCGGCGCCGCTGCCGCCGTCCACCTTGCCGCTGGCGATCCAGGCGATGAACAGCAGGCCGCCCATGGACACCGCCATCTGCACGAAGTCGAGGATGGCCACCGAGAACATGCCGCCGAAGGTGGTGTAGGTGAGGACGATGGCGGCGCCCAGCACCATGCCCGCGTTCTGCGAGGCGACGCCGTCGGTGACGACGAAGAAAATCAGCCCGAGCGCCTTGATCTGCGCCGCCGCCCAGCCGAGATACGAAGCGACGATGCAGATGGTGGTGATGACCTCGACGACGCGGTTGTAGCGCATGCGGTAGAAGTCGCCGAGGGTGATGATGTTGAGCTTGTAGAGGTAGCGCGAAAACAGGATGCCGGCCAGGATCAGGCACATCGACGAACCGAAGGGATCGGCGACGACGCCGGTGAGGCCGTCCTTGACGAAGGTGGCGGAAACGCCGAACACGGCCTCGGCGCCGAACCAGGTGGCGAACACCGTGGCCGTGACCACCGGCAGCGGCAGGCGGCGGCCGGCGACGGCGAAATCCTTGGCGTTATGGACGCGGGTGGCGGCGAGGAGACCGATGCCGACCGACACCATCAGGTAGAGGATGACGAACCAGAGCAGCATGACAGGCTCCAACGCGGGGGACGGCAGATTATACTGTCGCTGTATGAACGGACTGCCGCTCCGCCGTACGGTGCGCCGGCTAGCGGGAATGCGGAAGAGGAAGATAAGCGATGGGCTATGCGGACTTGATTGCCAACAAGGTTGCGGAATTGCCGGCCAACCGCCAAGCCGAGGTGCTGCGCTACGTCGAAGCCGTGGCGGGCGAGCTTGGGGGCGGTGCGCAAGGCGGCGAAGCCGACGCAATCCTGCACCACGCCTGGGGCGCCTGGGGGCAGGCGGCGAAAGCGGAAATCGACCGCGCCCTCGCGGCACAGCGCGACGAGTGGGAGCGCGAAACGCGGACGGACGCCTGAGCGTGGGCGCTTGTGTTCTCGATACCAATGCCGTCGTCTATTACCTGAACCGCTACGGCGGCGAAGGCTTTCGCAGCCGATTCCAGGACATGGTGCGCCAAGGCGCCATCGTCTCCGTGATTACCCGCATCGAAGTGCTCGGCTGGCCGGGCTATGCCCAAACATCCGCAGCACTGGCCGACGCCGAAGCATTGCTGTCCCTGCTGCGCGAAGAGCCGCTGACCGACCGTGTCGTCGCCACCACCATTGCCTTGCGCCGCAGTACCCGTCTGCGCGTTCCCGACGCCGCGATTGCCGCCACGGCACTGGTACTGGACTTGCCGCTGGCGACGAGCAACCTCGACGACTTCAAGGCGGTCGACGGTCTGCGTTTGATCGACCCCCTGCAAGGCTGATCCGCCGCTCAATCGCCCGGCGCTTCGTCCCCCAGGCAGGCATGCAGAGCGCGACCGGCAATGTTCGGTCCGCAGCGCGGCCACTACGTTCGCGCGCCGTGCCGCTTTTCCAGCGTGTGTTCGTGCGCCATGACGACCTCGCCGCGGGCATCGACGGTCTCCAGGCGCACCGTGAAGCCCCACAGCGCGGCCATGTGTTTGAGTACCGCGTCGGCCGTGTCGCCGAGCGGCCGGCGCTGGTGTTCGAAGTGACGCAGCGTCAGCGTGCGGTCGCCGCGGAAATCGACGTCCCAGACCTGGATGTCGGGTTCGCGCGTGCCGAGGTTGTACTGCTCCGAGAGCAGCTCGCGCACGCGGCGATAGCCCTGCTCGTTGTGGATCGCCTCGACGGCGAGATTCTTCTCCGTGTCGTCGTCGAGCACGGCGAAGAAGCGAAAGTCGCGCATCAACTGCGGCGACAGGTATTGGGCGATGAAGCTTTCGTCCTTGAAGTTGCGCATCGCGAAATCGAGGGTCTCGCGCCAGTCGGAACCGGCGATGTCGGGAAACCAGGCCCGGTCCTCGTCGCTGGGCGCGTCGCAGATGCGTCGGAGGTCGCGCCAGAGGGCGAAGCCGAGGGCATAGGGATTGATGCCCGTATAGTGCGGATCGTGATAGGCAGGCTGGGCGACGACGTTGGTGTGCGATTGCAGGAATTCGAGCATGAAGCCGTCGCCGACGCGGCCCTCGTCGTAGAGGGTGTTGAGCAGGGTGTAGTGCCACCAGGTCGCCCAGCCTTCGTTCATCACCTGCGTCTGGCGCTGCGGATAGAAGTACTGGGCGATCTTGCGCACGATGCGCACGATCTCGCGCTGCCAGGGTTCGAGCAGCGGCGCATGCTTTTCGACGAAGTAGAGCAGGTTCTCCTCGGGTTCCTCGGGATAGCGTTTCTCCTCCTTCGGCGCGGCGCGTTCGAGCCGCGGCGGCAGCGTGCGCCAGAGGTCGTTGACCTGCTGCTGGATGTATTCGGCGCGCTCCTTCTGTCGCGCCTGTTCCTTCAGCAGCGAGAGCTTGGGCGGGTGCTTGTAGCGGTCGACGCCGACGTTCATCAGCGCGTGGCAGGCGTCGAGCATGCGCTCGACCTCGCTGACGCCGTGGCGTTCCTCGCATTCGGCGATGTAGCCGCGCGCGAACAGCATGTAATCGACGATGGCGTCGGCCGCGGTCCAGGTCGTGAACAGGTAGTTGCCCTTGAAGAAGGAGTTGTGGCCGTAGGNNNGTAGGCCAGCCCCATCTGGCCGCGCCGGTAGCCGCGCTCGGTGGCGAGAAAGTGCTTGCCGAACGACCAGTGGTGGTAATAGACGGGCATGCCGATCGAGGCGTAGGCGTCCATCATCTGCTCGGCGGTGATGATCTCGATCAGGTGCGGATAGCCGTCGAGGCCGTATGCGCGGGCGAGGCGGCCGATTTCGGCGTCGTATTGCGCCAGCGCCTCGAAGCTCCATTCCGAGCCTTGCGGCAGCAGTGGGGAGCGGCGCTTGCGCGGCTTCACGCGAGCTTCTTTCGAAACAGGGAACGGAACACCGGGTAGATGTCGGGCGGCCCTTCGATGCGCTGCATGGCGAAGCGCTCCTGATAGGTGTCGCGCAGGCGCTCGTACTCGCGCCACAGGTTCTGCGGGTCGCCCTGGGCGATTTCGATGTAGGCAAAGTACTGGCACAGCGGCAGCAGGCGGTTCTCCAGCAGCGCGCGGCAGCGCGGCGAGTCGCTTTCCCAGTTGTCGCCGTCGGAGGCCTGGGCGATGTAGATGTTCCAGACGCTGCTGGCGAAGCGCTCGCCGATGACTTTCAGCGTCAGGTCGAGCGCGCTCGAGACCACGGTGCCGCCGGATTCGCGCGAATGGAAGAAATCGTCCTCGTCCACCTCGTCGGCCTGGGTGTGGTGGCGGATGAAGACGACGTCGATGTGGCGGTAGGTGCGCGTCAGGAACAGGTAGAGCAGCATGAAGAAGCGCTTGGCGATCTGCTTCTTCGCCTCGTCCATCGAGCCCGAGACGTCCATCAGGCAGAACATCACGGCTTGCGTCGACGGCTGCGGAATGCGCACGCGGTTGTTGTAGCGCAGGTCGAAGGAGTCGATGAAGGGAATGGCGTCGATCCGGGCCTTGAGTTGCGCGATCTCGCGGCGGATCTTCTTCACTTCCGGGTCGAGTTCGGTGGCGGTGGCCAGAAGTTCGGCCAGGCGCTTTTCCAGTTCGGCGATGCGGCGCTGCAGCGGCCCGGCGAAGGCGACGCGGCGCCCGGCGGCGCCGCGCAGGGAACGGCGAATGCTGATGTTGGCCGGTACGCCCGATTGCGTGTGGCCGGCGCGCACGCGCTTGTACTCGTCGATGCGCGCCAGTTGCGTCTTCACCAGGTTGGGCAGCGCCAGCTCGTCGAAAAACAGATCGAGAAATTCCTCGCGCGAGAGCGTGAACACGAAGTCGTCGATGCTTTCGCCTTCCGGACTGCCGCCGCTGCCGCGGCCGGCGCCGCCCGGCGGGCGCTCGATTTCGTCGCCGGACTGGAAGCGGTCGTTGCCGGCGTTGATCTGGCGCCAGATGCCGGCGCGGCCGTGACGGAATTGCGGTTCGGAGATGTCGCGCGCCGGGATGCCGATCTTTTCGCCGCTATCGATGTCGCGAATGCCGCGGCGCGCGATGGCTTCCTGCACGGCGCCGCGGATGTGGCCCTTGAAGCGGCGGATGAAGCGGCTGCGATTGACGGCGCTCTTGTTCTTCGAGTCGAAGCGCCGATCGACGATGCGTACCATGCGTACCGGTTGCGCCATGTTGCCTCCCGTTGCCGCCGGCGGGCGATTGGTCTAAGAAGACTTGCGCACGCGCAGATACCACTCGGCGAGCAGGCGCACCTGACGTCCGGTGTAGCCCTTGGCCATCATGCGATTGACGAAGTCCTGGTGCTTCTTCTGCTCGTCGCCGCTGGCCTTGGCGTTGAACGAGATCACCGGCAGCAGGTCTTCGGTGTTGGAGAACATCTTCTTCTCGATCACCGCCCGCAGCTTTTCGTAGCTGGTCCAGGCCGGATTCTTGCCGTCGTGCTTGGCGCGCGCGCGCAGGACGAAATTCACCACCTCGTTGCGGAAGTCCTTGGGATTGGAAATGCCGGCCGGCTTCTCGATCTTCTCCAGTTCGTCGTTGAGCGCCGAGCGATCGAAAATCTCGCCGGTGTTCGGGTCGCGGAACTCCTGATCCTGGATCCAGAAGTCGGCATAGGTGACATAGCGGTCGAAAATGTTCTGGCCGTACTCGGAATAGCTTTCAAGGTAGGCGGTCTGGATTTCCTTGCCGATGAATTCGGCGTAGCGCGGCGCCAGGAACTCCTTGATGAAGCCCAGATAGCGTTCCTCGACTTCCGAGGCGAACTGCTCCTGCTCGATCTGCTGTTCGAGCACGTACATCAGGTGCACCGGGTTGGCGGCGACTTC
>JACRPB010000095.1 GCA_016214175.1 Rhodocyclales bacterium | reverse complement strand
CTGCTCTTCCGTCCGGCTCGACAAATCCTGGTTCCCCGCCGCGATCTCCTTCGACGCCGTATTGATCGCGTCCGACGCTTCCTTGATCCGCCCCACCACTTCCCGCAACCGCTCCACCGTCGTGTTCGTGTCGTCCTTCAACTGACCGAAAATGCCGATGTAGTCGTTTTCGACCGTGCGCGTGAGGTCGCCGCGGGCGACGCCGTTCAGGATCTCCGAAGTCGACTCGAGCGCTTTCTGCGTCGTTTCCAGCAGGTTGTTGAGTCCCAGACCGAGACTGGAGAAGAAGCCTTCCTTATCGCCAAGCTCGATGCGCATGGTCAGGATGCCCATCGTGCCGGCCTCGACGATTTCGGCGATCTCCTGTTCGACCTTGACTTCGGTGGTGCGATCCAGCCACTGGGAGACGCGGCCCAGGTACTGTCCGTCGGCATCATAGACGGGGCTGGCGGTAACCCGCAGATGGCGTCCCGACAGCACGGTGTTGTAGGTCGCAGGCTCCTTGAGCTCGGCACGGTAGGCCGCGCGCAGGTCTTCATCCTCGAAATAAGTCGCCAGCGAACCGCCGATCATGTTCGCGACGGCGAATTCCGGATGCCGTTCGACGATGCCGGGCGCCATGTCCTGCCACAGGCGCTCTGCGTACTGGTTCATGTAGATCAGCCGATTGTCCGAGCCGGAAATGGTCATCGGTACCGTCACGTTGTCGAGTCCGATCTTGATCCGGGTCATCTCCTCGGCCGTGCGTTTCGTTTCGGCAACCTCGAAGCCGAGGCGGTTCTGCATCGTCTCCAGGCCCTGCATCACTTCGCCGAGTTCGTCCTTGCGCGCGATATCGATCCGGTTGTCGTACTTGCCGCCGGAGAGTGCGCGGAAGGCCGGAATGACCTGATGCTCAAGCGGGTCGCGCACCAGCTTGCGCACCAACCAATAGATGATCAGAATCAGGATCGCGACGACCACCAGCGAAGTCAGCGCCAGCAGGTTCTGCATCGAGCGCGACAGCGCCTCGAACTCGTCGATATAGGTGCCGCCGCCGATCGTCCATTGCCACTCTTCGAAGGTGTCGTACACGACGACCTTGTCGCGCGCCGCCGTATCGCCCAGTTCCTTGTTCAGCCACGGATAGCGGATCTCGCCTTTCTTCTTGTCGAGGATTTCCTTGATGAATTCGCGCCCCGAGGCGTCCTTGGCGTCGAGGATGTTCGTGCCTTCCTTGGCCGGATGGATGACCAGCGTGCCGTAGTCCTTGCCGGGTCTCCCATCGAGCGCGTAGAAATAACCCGTCTCGCCGACCTTGATCCCACGCACACGGGTCTTCAGATCGGCAAGCGCGGCCGTGATGTCGAGCCCGACGAAGGTGAGGCCGATGACCTTCCCGCCCTTGCCGACGATAGGCATGTAGCTCGTGTAATACTCCTTGCCGAACAGCGTCGCGCGTCCGGCGTAAGGCTTGCCGGCGCTCACCGCCGTGTAGGCGGGATGGGCCTTGCCCAGCATCGTGCCAGCCGCGCGTTCCCCATTCTCTTTCTTCAGCGACGTCGTAATGCGCAGGAAGTCGTCGCCCTTGGCGACGAATACCGTCGCTACGGCGCCGCTGCGCTGCGTGAAGTTGTCGACATCGTCGGTATTGCCGTTGAGAACCTCGTTCTTGCCATGACGCAGAACGGGGTCGTCGTCCGTGCCCTCCAGCGTAATGCCCTCGTGGAAGAGGCTGTTGAAGCCGTGGTTCAGCGAGATCGCCTCGCTCTTGACGGCGCTGGCACGCACTTCGACCATGCCCTTGATCAGCGCCAGGTTCTGCTTGAGGTCGACCAGACCCTTGGCACCGAGCGAAGCGCTCAGATTCTGGCCGAGGAAGACGGTGGTCACGGCCATGATGGCGACCGCGCCGATCACGCAGCCGAGCATGATCTTGGTCGAGATCGACGCATCCGCCAATTTTTGCCGCACGCCGGCGAGCGCGCCGGTCGACGCGACCCAGCCCTCGCTGATCTTCAGTCCGTTCGCCTTCCTCTCGCGGAACAGGCGATAGGCGCCTTCGGCGGCTTCCACCTTGTCGCGCGCCGGCTTGCGGCGCACCGACAGATAGCCGACCACTTCGCTGCCTTCCCAGATCGGCGCCGCGTGCGCTTCGACCCAGTAGTAGTCGCCGTTCTTGGCGCGGTTCTTGACGTAGCCGACCCAGGGCCGTCCTTCCTTCAGCACCCGCCAGAGGTCCTCGAAGGCTTCCGGCGGCATGTCGGGATGCCGCACGACGTTGTGCGGCTCGCCGATCAGCTCTTCTTCGGTATAGCCGCTGATTTCGAGGAAGCCCTTATTGACGTAGGTGATGCGTCCCTTGAGATCGGTCTTGGAAACGATCAGCGTATCGTCGCGCAGCGGGATTTCGTTCTGCGTCACTGGAAGATTGGTTCTCATGGCTGCCTCTGGGTCACGTGATCGGACAATTGGGGTTCAGGACTGCGCGGCGGCTTCATCCACCAGCGCCATTTCGGCGGACAGCATCAGCTTGGCGATGTCGACGACGATCAGCATGCGTTCGCCGAGCGTGCCGAGCCCGTCGATGTAATGCGTACTGACGGTGGCGGCGAACTCGGGCGCCGGCCGGATCTGGTCCGACCGCAGACTGGTGACGTCCGAGACGCCGTCGACGACGATGCCGACGACGCGGCTGCCGATGTTGAGGATGATGACGACGGTGAAAGGCGTGTATTCCGCGGTGCCGACGCCGAACTTGATGCGCAGGTCGACGATGGGGACGATGGTGCCGCGCAGGTTGATGACGCCCTTGATGAAGGGCGGCGCGTTGGCGATGGTCGTCGGCTGCTCGTAGCCGCGGATCTCCTGCACCTTGAGGATGTCGATCGCGTACTCCTCGGGACCAAGGGTGAAGGTCAGGTACTCCTGGGCGAAACTTCCCTCCCCGGCATCGGCGCCCTGTTGTTTTGCGGTGTCCTGGACCATGCTGTGCTCCTGGGAAAATTAGGCGGCGGCAGGCAGCGCGTTGCGCGCCATGCCGACCAGCGCGGAAACGTCGAGGATCAGGGCGACATGACCGTCGCCCATGATGGTGGCCCCGGAAACACCGCTGACCTTGCGATAGTTGGTTTCCAGGCTCTTGATCACGACCTGCTGCTGGCCGACCATGGCGTCGACGAAAAGCGCCGCCTTGATGCCGTCGGATTCGAGGATGACCATGATGCCGTCTTCGAACGCAGCGATGGCGCCGGGAATGCGGAAGACCTCGTGCAACGCGATCACCGGCAGGTATTCGCCGCGTACCTGGAGCAGGCGTTCGACGCCGGAGACGCTCTTGATCATGCTGCGGTCGACTTGCAGCGACTCGATGACGTAGCCGAGCGGCGCGATGTAGATTTCGCGGCCCACCGCCACCGACATGCCGTCGAGGATCGCCAGCGTCAGCGGCAGCTTGACCGTCATGCGCGTGCCGATGCCGGTCATCGACTGGATTTCGACGCGCCCGCCGAGGGCGCCGATGTTCTTCTTGACGACGTCCATGCCGACGCCGCGACCCGAGACCTCGGTGATCTGGTCGGCGGTCGAGAAGCCGGCCTCGAAAATCAGTTGCCAGACCTCCTGGTCGGTCATCTGGTCATGCACCGCGAAGCCGCGCTCCTTGGCCTTGGCGAGTATTCTTTGCCGGTTGAGACCGGCGCCGTCGTCGCCGACTTCGATGACGACGTTGCCGCTCTGGTGATAGGCCTTCAGCGTGATCGTGGCGGTCGCCTGCTTGCCTTTGGCGACGCGGTCGTCCGGCATCTCGACGCCGTGGTCGAGACTGTTGCGCACCAGGTGGGTCAAGGGATCGGTGATGCGCTCGATCAGGCCCTTGTCGAGTTCGGTGTCCTCGCCGATCATTTTCAGCTCGACTTTCTTGCCGAGCTTCTGCGACAACTCGCGCACCACGCGCGGGAAGCGGCTGAACACCACCGACATCGGCATCATGCGAATCGACATCACGGACTCCTGGAGGTCGCGCGTATTGCGCTCCAGTTGCGCCAGGCCGTTGAAGAGGCGCTCGAACTTCACCGGATCGACCCCGGCGGCCGACTCCGCCAACATGGCCTGAGTGATCACCAGTTCGCCGACGAGATTGATGAGCTGGTCGACTTTCTCGACGCCGACGCGTATCGAGGTATCGGCGCCGGGCTTGGGCGCAGCTCGCTTCGCATCCGGCTTGTCGGCGGCCACCGGCTTGGGTTCGGACTTGGGTACGGACTTCGTCTCGGCCGGCGGCGCCGGCACCTCGACGAAGAAGCCGTAACCGTCTCCGTCCGCCGCCGGCGCCGGTGCCGCAACGGCGGCCGGAACGGGATCGACGAAGAAACCATAGGCACCGTCGGCCGCATCGG
>JACRPB010000094.1 GCA_016214175.1 Rhodocyclales bacterium | reverse complement strand
TCGCGGTGCATTTCTTCAACAACCACTTCCGGCCCGACAAGCGGCCGCCGCCGGACGTGGTGATGTTCACCGGTGCGCAGTCGCTAGAGGAATTCCGCCAGGATCACCCGGCCTACTACCAGCGTCTGGTGGATAGCGGCGAACTGGAACAGTACCTGGTCGATGCGCCGCAACCGCAACTGACGCGGGCCTCGAAGATCCTCGGCTTGACGCTGATCGCCATCGGTCTGGTGCTATTGGCGCTGGTGACGATAGGGTTTTTCGGCGGCTAGTGCCTGTCGAGGAATTGCGTGACGGCAAGGAGCGAACGGAATAGTCTGCGAGGTATGTCGAAAGCCGTTCGCTCCATCCTCTACGTGCGCCTGCCGGTGTGGAAAATCTGGCCCGGCGGCGTCGTCTACCTTGCCGACTTCGTCCATAAGCAGCGACCGCATCTGCACCAGGAAATCCTCGATCTGGCGCTGGTCGAACCGCGTCGGCGCCGCGCCGTCCTGCGCGAGCGGCTGACGGCGCTGCGCCCGGACGTGGTCGCCTTCTCCTGGCGCAACATGCAGACCTTCGGGCCGCATCCGGAGAACGATGCGCTGGAAGTCGTCATGAACTTCGATCACTCGCCGGGTCTCTGGCGCCGCGCCAAGGCGGCCTGGGACGCGATCGGCATCATCTGGGACTACGCCGCGGCACGGCTGCGCAATTTCGGCTTCCTGCGGCTGGCGCGGCGCTTGCTGCCCGATGCGCGCCTGGTGGTCGGCGGCACCGCGGTGTCGATCTTCGGCAAGTATGTCGCGCGCAAGTGTCCGCCCGATACCGTGGTCGTCGTCGGCGAGGGCGAAGAAGCCATGCTCGCCGTCGTCGACGGTTTCGGCGTGCCCGCCGGCCATCACTGGTACAAGGACCGTGCCGGGACGCTCATGCACCGACCGGCCGAAGAGCAGTTCGATCTGGCGCAACTGACCGCCGTCGACTTCGGCTACATCGAGTCCATCTTCCCCGGCTTTCGCGACTATCTCGATGGCAGCATCGGCGTGCACACCAAGCGTGGCTGCCCCTTCCAGTGCCATTTCTGCCTCTACAACAAGATCGAAGGCGACCGGCAGCGCTACCGCGATCCCGTCGAGGTGGCCAAGGAAGTCGAAACCCTCAACAAGATCTACGGCGTCAAACACATCTGGTTCACCGACGCCCAGTTCTGTTCGACCCAGCGCAGCACCCGCCACGTCGAGGCGATCCTCGACGAGATGATCGCGCGCGGCGTCGACCTGCGCTGGACCGGCTACCTACGCCTCAATCACTTGACCGGCGAACTGGCCGCCAAGATGGTGGCGACCGGCATCGAAAGCATCGACCTTTCCTTCACCGGCACCCAGGAGGTCATCGACAGCCTGACGCTGGGCTACCAGCTGGACCAGCAGATGGAAGCGTTCCGGCCGTTCAAGAAGGCAGGCTGCGTCGATCAGAAAATCAATCTCTACATGCCGCTCAATGCGCCGGGCGAGACCGTCGATACGCTGCGGGCGACGATTGCCCACATCCGCGAGCTCTATGCGCTGTTCGGCCGCGAGAACGTGCTGCCTTTCATTTTCTTCATCGGCGTCCAGCCCGACACGCCGATCGAACGCCGGCTCATCGCCGCCGGCTACCTGGCGGCCGACTACGATCCGCTCACGCTCAATCCCTTCGTCATCAAGAAGCTGCTCTACAACCCGCCGCCGCTGGGCCGGCTGATCGGCCGCGCCTATCTCGAAGCCTATGCCGGGCGCGGCGCCGCCGACGACTACGTCGGTCGCGCCACCATGGAAATCCTCGAACGCCGACTCGACCAAAGCGAACCCGGCTGCGGCGGCGGCGCGGCGGCGATTGCCCTTCCCGTGGCGACGCCGCGAGGCTAGGGCGTTACGCCGCCAACTGCGCGAGGCCGGCGCCGCCCATCGGCGCCGCGGCGAACCAGGGTACCAGTGCAGTCCGCGGCGCCAGTGCGTCGGCCACGCGCCGGATGAACGGAATCTCGTACTGGCCGCGCTGCGCCAGCAGCGGATCGGCGGTGCCGCTCGCCAGCAGGCTCTGGTTGATGACCCAGGCGTAGGGCGCGATGCCGGCGCGCACGAGGTCGTCCTGCAAACGTTCGGCCTCGTGCACGGGCGTCGCTTCCGGCAGCGTGACGACGAGCACGCGCGTATAGGCGGCGTCGCGCAGGCGCGGCAACAGCGAGCGCACGGCTTCGGGCAACTCGCCCTGGGTGCGCATGACTTCGCGGTGATAGGCCTCGGCGGCGTCGAGCAGCAGAATGGTATGCCCGGTCGGCGCCGTGTCGAGGACGACGAAGCCGGCGTCGCCGGCATGCACGGTGCGGGCGAAGGCGTGGAAGACGGCGATCTCCTCGGTGCAAGGCGAGCGCAAGTCCTCTTCCAGCAGGGCGCGGGCGCCGGCATCGAGGCCGGCACCGGCCTTCGCCATGACGTCGGCGGTGTAGCGCGCGACTTCCTCGCCGGGATCGATGCGACTCACCGTGAGGCCAGGGATCGCTTCGCCGACCACGACCGCGACATGGGCCGCCGGGTCGGTAGTGGACAGCAGCACGGCATGGCCGCGCCGCGCCAGCGCGGCGGCGATGGCGGCGGCAACGGTGGTCTTGCCGACGCCGCCCTTGCCCACGGCCATGATGACGCCGCGCCCGGCGTTTTCGAAAGCGTCGACCAGCGCGCTGAGATTGGGCGGCAGCGCAGTGGTCGCCGCCGGCGCCGGCGGGATTGCGCCGGCGGCCGCGTCGGCCATGGCCGCCAATGCCGCCAGGCCCACCGTGCCACGCGGCAGGAAGGGCGTTTGCGTTCCCGGCAGTGCGGCCAGCGCCGCCGGCATGGCCGCCAGCGCGGCGACGGTGCGACGATGCATGGCCTGGGCGATGGCGTCCTCGCTCGCGGGCGCGGCGAAGACGCCATTCACGGCCAGTTGCAGATTGGCGACCCCGAGCGCGGTCAGTTCGGCGCGCGTGCGCTCGGCTTCGCGCAAGGCCGCGGCATCGGCGCGGGCGACGAGAATCACCGTGGTGCGCGCGGCGTCGGCCAGTTGCGCCATGGTAGCGGCGTAAAGCGCTTTCTGCTTCTCCAGTCCGGCCAGCGGGCCGAGGCAGGAGGCGCCGCCGTTCGAGGAAGCGATGAACTCGCTCCATGCCGAGGGCAGCGTCAGCAGACGCAGCGTGTGCCCGGTCGGCGCAGTGTCGAAAATGACGTGATCGAATTCGTTCGTTGCCTGCGGATCGCCCAGCAGGCGCGCGAACTCGTCGAAGGCGGCGATTTCCACGGTGCAGGCGCCGGAGAACTGCTCCTCCATGCTGGCGATCGCCGCCGCCGGCAGAATGCCGCGATACGGCGCGACCATGCGCTCGCGATAGGCGCGCGCCGAAGCCTCGGGGTCGATATTGAGGGCGAAAAGCCGGGGCGCGTTGCGGATCGGCGTCGGCGTCGCGCCGAGCGGCGTCTCCAAAACCTCGTCGAGATTCGACGCCGGATCGGTGCTGACGATCAGCACGCGGCGGCCGCTTTGCGCCAGGGCGAGGCCGACGGCGCAGGAGAGCGAGGTCTTGCCGACGCCGCCCTTGCCGGTGAAGAACAGATGGCGCGTGCGTGCCTGCGGCAGCGCCATGTCAGTTTCTCCACCGCGCTTCGTGCGTCATCCACGGCGCGTGAAACGACGTGTAGGTTTGCGGTCTGCGCGCGCCGCGGGTAGCGGGTGGCCGACTCCGCTCATGTCCCCCTAGCCGGGCTGCGCCCGGCCATTCCTCCTTTACTTCGCTACGTCGGCCACCCGCCACCCGAGGCGGCATTCGTCCGTGCCTTGGAGCCGAAAAACCGCTGGGCGTTTGCCGCTCGTGCGGGTGGGGTGCCCTGCGTAGCGAAGTAAAGGAGGAGGCGGCCGCCGGCCGCCGGGGGACATGAGCGGAGCAGGGCACCCCGCCGGCACGAGCGCGCGCCGACGGCGATATAGCAAGTCTTTTCGGTTTCACTTCAGCAGCAGCCGGACTTCGGATTGCATCCGGGCGCGGTGCCGATGCCGATCACCTTCTTGGCGGCGCCCGCGGCCGGCAAGCCGAGCTTTTGCGCCAGTTGCGCCCGCGACGGATACATGCCGGTGACGACGACGTGGCCGTCGATGACGATGATGGGCAGGCGGTCCATGCCGGCCTCCATCTCCTTGACCACCTCGGCATGGGCCGCGAAGGCGGCGGGGTCGTGGCTCAGGCTGTGGCGCACCACCTCCACGCCGCTCGCCTCCAGGGCCTGCAGGTCGGCCTGGAAC
>JACRPB010000093.1:13133-13998 GCA_016214175.1 Rhodocyclales bacterium | reverse complement strand
TCGGGTCCTGCTGGTCGTCGCCCTCCGCCAGCACGGTGTAGAAGGCCGTGATCGAGCCGCCGCCGACAGGGCCGTTGCCGGCGCGCTCCACCAGTTGCGGCAGGCGCGCGAACACCGACGGCGGATAGCCGCGCGTCACCGGCGGTTCGCCGATGGCGAGCGCAATTTCGCGCTGCGCCATGGCAAAGCGCGTCAGCGAATCCATGATCAGCAGGACGTGGCGACCCTGGTCGCGGAAGTGCTCGGCGATGCTCGTGGCGTAAGCGGCGCCTTGCAGACGCATCAGGGGACTGACGTCCGCCGGCGCGGCGACGACGACGGAACGGCGCAGGCCTTCGTTGCCGAGGATCTGCTCGATGAACTCCTTGACTTCGCGGCCGCGTTCGCCGATCAGGCCGACGACGATGACGTCGGCGGCGGTGTAGCGCGCCATCATGCCGAGCAGCACGCTCTTGCCGACGCCGGAGCCGGCGAAGAGGCCCAGGCGCTGGCCGCGGCCGACGGTGAGCAGGGCGTTGATGGCGCGGATGCCGACGTCGAGGCTGCGGTCGATCGGTGCGCGCTGCAAGGGGTTCAGCGGCCGGCTCACCAGCGAACGCGCCAGCTTGGTATTGAGCGGCCCGAGGCTGTCGAGCGGCCGGCCGTTGCCGTCGATGACGCGGCCGAGCAATTGGTCGCCCACCGGCAGGTGCTTGGCGCGATCGAAGGAGCGCCGCCGCAGTTCGCCAAGCTTGCCCAGGCGCGGCGGCGGCGGCACGATTTCCAGGGGCACGACCTGCGAGCCGGGGGCGAGGCCGTAGATGTCCTCGGTCGGCATCATGTACAGCTTCTCGCCGGAGAAGCCGACGACCTCGGCTTCGATGGT
>JACRPB010000093.1:7452-13087 GCA_016214175.1 Rhodocyclales bacterium | reverse complement strand
TTTGAGGCCGGAAGCTTCCATGACCAGACCGTTGATGCGCGTGAGGCGCCCCGACAACTGGAAGGGATGAGCACCGGCGCCGACGAGTTCCTTGCAACCGCCGAGGAACTCGCGCCAGGAGGCGACGCTGGGATTCATGGCGCTTTGGGCACGTTCCAGGCGAGGTCGAGGCCGAGGCTTTCGAGCACGCGGCGCCAGCGCGTGGCGACGCTGGCGTCGAGCGTGCTGCCGCCGGCGTCGAGGATGCAGTCGCCGCGGGCGAGCTTGGGGTCTTCGTGAATGCGGTGTCCGGCATGCGCCAACTGGTCGCCGAGATAGGAGCGCACCAGCGAAGCGTCTTCGGGATGCAGGTAGATGGCGGCGTGCTGGTGGGGCAGTTGGCCGAGCGCTTCGTGCACGACTTCGATCAGCACCTCGGGGCGCGCGCCGATTTCGTGCCGCACCACCTGGCGCGCCACTTCCAGCGCCAGCGCCAGCAGTTCGTCGGCGACGCCGTTGTCGAGTTCGCGCAGCGCGGCTTCGAGCTTGCCGGCGGCGCGCGCCAGGCGTTCCGCCTCGCCGCGGGCCTTGGCCTGGCCCTCCTTGTAGCCGGCCTGGTGGCCTTGCTGCTGCGCCTGCTGCTTGATGCGCTCGATGTCCTCGGCCGTCGGCAGCGCGACTTCCGGCTGCGGCTGCGGCTTGTCCTGTTTTGCGGCGGGCTTGCGCGCCGTGCTGTCCAGGTCGGCCAGTTCCCAGCGCTCCCAGGCGGTGAGCTTGCCTTCGTCGATTCTGGTGGTCATGGGCTGCTCTTATACCATCTGGTCTTCGCCGCCCTTGCCGCCGAGGACGATCTGGCCTTCGTCGGCGAGGCGGCGTGCGATCTTGAGAATTTCCTTCTGCTCGGCTTCGACTTCGGACAGGCGCACCGGCCCCTTCGATTCGAGGTCTTCGCGCAGCATTTCCGCGGCGCGCTGCGACATGTTCTTGAAGATCTTCTCGCGCAGTTCCGGCGGCGCGCCCTTGAGGGCGACGATCAGCGAATCGGACTGCACTTCGCGCAGCAGCAACTGGATGCCGCGGTCGTCGACGTCCATCAGGTTTTCGAAGACGAACATTTCGTCGAGGATCTTCTGGGCAAGGTCGGGGTCGTATTCGCGCACGTTGTCGACGATCGAGGTCTCCGCCTGCTGGCCGACGAAGTTGAGGATTTCCGCGGCATGGCGAATGCCGCCCATGGCCGCTTTCTTGATATTGGCCGAGGCGCCGGAGAGCAGGCGCGTCAGGGCCTCGTTGAGTTCGTTGAGCGCCGTCGGCTGCACGCCTTCCAGCGTTGCGATGCGCAGCAGCACGTCGTTGCGCAGGCGCTCGGTGAACAGCTTGAGAATCTCGCCGGCATGGTCGAATTCGAGATGCACGAGGATGGTGGCGATGATCTGCGGATGCTCGTTCTTGATGAGGTCGGCCACGGTCGCGGCATCCATCCATTTCAGGCTCTCGATGCCGGCCGTGTCGCCGCCTTGCAGGATGCGCGAGATCAGGTTGGCGGCGCGGTCGTCGCCGAGGGCCTTGGTCAGCATCGAGCGGATCTTGTCCTCGTCCACCGAGACCGGACTGCCGGCGGACGTCTGTTCGTGCAGGGTGTCGAGCACGCGCTCGATGCGCTCGCGCGGCACGGCCTTGAGATTGGCCATGGCCTGACCCAGCTTCTGGACCTCTTTCGGGCCCAGATGCTTGAGCACCTCGGCTGCCTCGTCCTCGCCTATGGACAGCAGCAGAACGGCGCTCTTCTCGATCCCGTCATCGGGATTCGTTGCCACCGACCCACTCCTTGATCACGTTGGCGACGAGCTTGGGATCCTGCTTCGCCAGGTCGCGCGCCTGTTGCAGCTTGACGTCGTAGGTCGGACCGCGATGGCCGGACGCCGCTTCCTGCACTTCTTCCGCCTTGGCCTGCTCTTCCATTTCGATGCGCTTGGCGGCGGCGGCGAACATCTCGAACAGCGCCTTGAATACCTTGGTCCAGAGCAGATAGACGACGACGCCGAAGGCCAGGTATTTCGCGGCTTCGCGCAGCAGGGCGAGCAGATCCGGATTCTTCCAGATCGGCATTTCGGGCACGATCTCCCGTTCCTGCGCGGCGAAGGGGACGTTGGCGACGTTCACCGAGTCGCCGCGTTCCTGGCTGAAGCCGACCGCCTCGCGCACCAGCGCCGTCACCTGCTTCAATTCGGTTTCGGACAGCGGTACCGGCTTGCCGGCCTTGCCGTCCTTCTCCGGCCCCTTCTTGTGATTGACGACGACGCCGACCGAGAGCCGGCGTACCACGCCCGGCGCGCCCTTGGTGTGCTTGATCGTCTTGTCGACCTCGTAGTTGATGGTCGCGTTCTTGTTGAAGTTCACCGGGGCGTTCAGCGCGATCGTGGCGTTGGCGGTTCCCGGCGGCGCGGCGCCGCCGGCGGGCGGCGTCGTGAGCGGCGCCGTTGCCGGCACCGGCGGCTGGTTGGTGAGGGCGCCGGGGACGCCGATGGCACCGGCGGTGGTGCTGCTGCTTTCGGCCGTCTGCTGGCTGCGGATCGCGCCTTCCGGGCTCGGATTGGGCCGGAAGGTTTCGGCGACCTGGTCCGTCTGCGAGAAATCGACGTCGGCGGCGACCTGCGCCTTGACGTTGGTCGCACCGACCATCGGCGCCAGGATGGCTTCGACGCGCGCGATGTATTCGCGTTCCAACTCCCGCACGAACTTGATCTGCGTCGGATCGAGTCCGGCGTTCTTCAGCGAGTCGGACGGTTGCGACAGCAGGTTGCCGTTCTGGTCGATGATGCTGACTTGCGCCGGCGCCAGTTGCGGCACGCTCGACGCCACCAGGTTCACGATGCCGGCGGCCTGGGCCGGTTCCAGCACGCGGCCCGGATGCAGGCTGACGACGACCGAGGCCGAGGGCTTCTGCTCGTCGCGCAGGAAGGAGGTCTGCTTCGGGATCGCCAGATGTACGCGCGCGCCCTGCACCGCGGCCAGCGACGAGATGGTGCGTCCGAGTTCGCCTTCGAGGCCGCGCTGGTAGGCGATCTGCTCGGCGAACTGGGTCGAGCCGAGCTTGAGGTTTTCCATGAGTTCGAAGCCGACCTGGCCGCCCTTGGGCAGACCCTGGGCGGCCAGGCGCAGCCGCACGTCGTGCACGCGGCTGGCGGGAACCAGGATGGCTCCGCCGCCGTCGGAAAAGCTGTAGGGGATGTTCTGCTGCTGCAAGGCGGTGACGATCTGGCCGCCGTCCCGCTCCGAAAGATTGGAGAAAAGGACGCTATAGGGCGGCTCGCGCGTCCAGAGCCAGGCGCCGACCAGCAGAGCGATCGCAAACGCCACCGCCAGCATCGCACCCAGCTTCTGGCGCGGCGAGAGGCGGGTGAAAACGTCCAAATTGATTGGCAAGCTTGCCGTCTGTTCTGCCATATCGTTCCATTTTACCGGCCGGATTCGGCCACAGTGCGACCGCTACGGGATTGTGGACTTCGCTAGCAAGGGAAGTTCCCGAGGAAAGCGGCAATTTTTGCCGCCATTTCGGAAGTTGTTGATATGGATCGAATCTGCCATTATGGTCCCGGTGATGAATGCTCCCGAGACCCCTAGCGACCCCGTAGCCCCTGCCGAGTCCGAACGCCTGGCGGAAGCCTTCCGCATTTTCAACCTGGCGTCGGAGGAACTCGCCGGAACCTACAAGACGCTCCAGGCGCAAGTGGCCCAACTGACGGCCGAGTTGGCGGCCGCCAACGGCGCGTTGCGTCAACAGTACATGGAAAAGGCGGCCCTGACCGAGCGATTGACGTTGTTGCTCGATGCCCTGCCCGCCGGCGTGGTCGTCTTCGATGCGGCAGGCAAGGTGGTCGAAGCGAATCCCGCCGCCCATGTTTTCGGCTTCATCGCCGGCTGCTCCTGGGCCGATGTGGAAAAGGAGCGTCTGGTCCCGGCCGGGCTGCCGGGCGAGTACCAGGCCGGCGAGCGCCGCGTCGCCGTGACCGTGACGCCCCTGGATTCCTCCGGCGGCCGCATCGTCTTGCTGCATGACGTGACCGAGGCGCATCGCCTCAAGACGCAGGTCGAGCGCAACGAGCGCCTGGCCGCGATGGGCGAACTGGCGGCCCAATTGGCGCACCAGTTGCGCACGCCGCTGGCGGCGGCCCTGCTCTACGCCGGCAATCTCGAAATACCCGAACTGGCCGAGGCCAGCCGCATCGGCATCGCGCAGAAGACGGTGTCGCGGCTCAAGCATCTGGAGCGCCTGATCCAGGACATGCTGCTGTTCGCCCGCGGCGAGGCCCTGGGGCGCGAAACTTTCGCCGTCGCCGAACTGGTGGCGGAACTCGCCCACACCTTCGAACCGCTCGCGAAGACGCGCGGCGTCGATTTCAGCGTCGCCGCCGCCGAGAGCGAGTCGCCGCTCACCGGCAACCGCAAGGCCCTCGCCGGCGCCCTGACCAACCTGATCGAGAATGCCTTGCAGGCAGTGGATGCGGGCAAGGGCAAGGTGGTCCTCGCCTTGAGCCGTTCGGCGACGCACTGGGTGTTCGCGGTGCGCGACAACGGTCGCGGCATGGCGCCGGACGTCGTGGCGCGCCTGTTCCAGCCCTTCTTCACGACGCGCACCGACGGCACCGGCCTCGGACTCGCCATCGCCCGCGGCGTCGCCCGCGCCCACGGCGGCGGCATCGACGTCGTTTCCGCACCGGGTGCGGGCACCGAATTCATCATGACCATATCGCTGGGCCACGAGGCCCTCGCCACCGAAGAGCCATGTCCGAAATGAAAGCTATGAACATTCTGGTCGTCGAGGACGACGATTCCCTGCGCGACGCGCTGCTGGTGACGCTGGAGGCCGCCGGCCACCGGGCCGAGGGGGCCGACGGCGGGCCGGCCGCGCTGGCGATGGTCGCGCGCGATTCCTACAACATGGTGGTGTCCGACCTGCGCATGGCGCCGATGGATGGACTCGAATTGCTGGCCGAGATCCGCCGCCGCAAGCCGGGCTTGCCGGTGCTGCTGATGACGGCCTTCGGCGACGTCGACAAGGCGGTTGCGGCGATGCGCGGCGGTGCTTGCGACTTCATGCTCAAGCCCTTCGAACCGAAGGTTCTGATCGAGCAGATCGCGCGCTACGCGCAGCCGCCGGGCAACGACGGCGCGGCCGGCATCGTCGCCGCCGATCAGCGTACCAAGGAAGTGCTGCTGCTGGCGGCGCGCGTCGCCAAGACCGACGCGACGGTGCTGCTGACCGGGGAATCGGGCACCGGCAAGGAAGTCTTTACGCGCTACATCCACGACCAGTCGAATCGCGGCCGCGGCCCCTTCGTCGCCATCAACTGCGCCGCAATTCCCGACAGCCTGCTCGAAGCGACGCTGTTCGGGCACGAGAAGGGCGCCTACACCGGGGCGCCAGGGGCTCAGGCCGGCAAGTTCGAGCAGGCCAACGGCGGCACGCTGCTGCTCGACGAAATTTCGGAAATGCCGCTTTCGCTGCAAGCCAAGCTGCTGCGGGTGCTGCAGGAGCGCGAAGTCGAACGCGTCGGCGGCAAGAAGCCGATCCCGCTCGACATCCGCGTCCTCGCGACTTCCAACCGCGACATGGCGGCCGAGGTGGCGGCCGGGCGCTTCCGCGAAGACCTCT
>JACRPB010000093.1:0-7402 GCA_016214175.1 Rhodocyclales bacterium | reverse complement strand
AAGACCTCTTCTATCGCTTGAACGTCTTCCCGCTCCAGATCCCCGCCCTGCGCGAGCGGCCGGGCGACATCGTGCCGCTGGCCAAGCACTTTCTCGTCCAGCACGGCGCGCAACTCGGCAAGTCGGCAAAGCTTGCGCCGAGCGGGGAGGCAAAACTTGCCGCCCACGGTTGGCCGGGCAATGTGCGCGAGTTGGAGAACGCCTTGCAGCGGGCGCTGATCCTGTCGCCCGGCGATCTGATCCAGGGCGAACACCTGCAACTGACGACAACTGGCGGTGCCGGCGTCGCGGTGCCGCCGGCGCGTCCGCCGGCTGAGCCGGCGGCGCCCGCAAGCCTTGCAGTATCGGCGTCTTCGGCTAACATGAAGGATCTGGAACGGCAGCACATACTCGATACACTGACCAAGGTCGGCGGTTCGCGCAAGAAGGCGATCGAAGTGCTGGGAATTTCGGAACGAACCTTGCGTTACAAGCTCAAACAGTACAAGGAAGAAGGATATTTCTAAAGCTGCGCATTGCCTCTTCCCCGGCACAGGCCTTGCTATTAGAATCCCACGGCGAGACCACAGGCTGAGAGCTAAGGCTGGAGTTTGATCATGTCCATCGACACACGGAATATCGAGCAGATGCTGTCCGAGTTGCGCTCGGCGGCGTCGGTCGCCCAGGGCAAGCCGGCCCAGGGCGCACAAGACGTCGGCGGTCCGGATTTCGCGCAAGTGCTCAAGTCCGCGATCGATCAGGTCGGTCAGGCGCAGCAGCAGGCCCAGCAGATGACGGAAAATTTCGCCAGCGGCCAGGACAACGTCAATCTCCAGGACGTCATGATCAACCTGCAAAAGGCCAACCTCTCGTTCCAGCAGATGGTGCAGGTGCGTAACAAGCTCGTCACCGCCTACCACGACATCATGAACATGCCCGTGTGACGGGCTTCGAACAGGTCTTTGCCGTCCGTATGCGCCGGCTGCTTGGCGCCGCAGCGATAGCGCTGTATGCCGCGGCAACCTGGGCCGTAGACGGCGTCGACGTCGGCCAGCCTTCCGCCTGGCGCAATCTGGTGCCGGCGGAGCAGATCGAGCGGCAGGCCAGCGCGGAATACGAACAGTTGAAGCGGCAGGCGGCGGCAAAGCACGCCCTGGCTGCCGCCGACCATCCCCAACTGCTGCGCTTGCGCAGCATCGCCAAGCGACTGATCCCCTATGTCGCCCGCTGGAATCCGCGTGCGCAGCAGTGGACCTGGGAGATCAATCTCATCGGGTCGAAGCAGATCAATGCCTTCTGCATGCCCGGCGGCAAGATTGCGTTCTACTGGGGCATCCTCGACACCCTCAAGCTCAGCGACGACGAAGTGGCGGTGGTCATGGGGCACGAGATCGCACACGCCTTGCGCGAACATGCGCGCGAACGCATGGCCAAGAACGAGGCCACCCAGCTCGGCGCCACCTTGCTCGGCCAGTTGATCGGCGGCGGTAGATTCGCGGGCGCCTTCGACGTCGGCGGCAAGATGCTGACCTTGAAGTTTTCGCGCGACGACGAAACCGAGGCCGATGTGGTCGGCCTCGACATCGCCGCCCGCGCCGGCTTCGATCCGCGCGCCGGCGTCACGCTCTGGCAGAAGATGGTGGCGGCGAATCGCGCCGCACCGCCGCAGTGGCTGTCCACCCATCCGTCCGGCGACGATCGCATCGCCGAGATGGAACGGCACTTGCCGGAAGTGTTGCCGCTCTACGAGGAGACCAGGCGCTAGCTCCTCGCGTCGTCCAGGCCGCGGGCCGCAGGAGCCGGCCGCGACGGGTTCAGGCCATCCCGCTTTCGCGCGCCTTGCGTTCGCGTTCGACCTTGATGATGTAGCGCTGCACCAGGGTCAGCATCGGGCCGGGAAGCTTGATGAACTCGCAGCCGGCGCGGCGGACGCGACCGCCGCTGCGCAGCGTGATTTCGAACTGGTTGCGCACCTTGAGCCTGGCCGTCAGCGTACCGACTTCCGGAAGTTCCATGCGGCAGTTGGCGAACTCCTGGCCGGGGTCGAAGTTGAGTCCGTCCGGCATGGCGATGGCCAGGCCGCCGCCGCTGATGTCGACCACATTCACTTCGACGAGGAACTGGTTTTCCGACTCGGCCTCGTTGATCGGAATCTGGCACTTGAGCGGGCGCGTGATCGGCATCGTCAAGCGGAAGAATTCGCGCCGCTGCAAACGCAGCAAGTCCGTCGGATAGGCGGCGCTGAAGGCGGAACGCTTCTGGTAGGTCGCTTGCTGCAGGCCGCGCAGCACGAACTGGATGCGCACCTTTTCGAGCGAGGCGACGCAGAACAGCTTCTCCGCCGCCAGGGCCTTGCGGTTGGTTTCGGAACTGGCGCCGAGGTCGAACAATATCCGCTCGTCTTCGAGGGCGACCAGCGTCGTCAGCAGCAGTTCCTTGCCTTCGTTGAAGAAAATCGTGATCTGCGAAACGTGTTCGAGCAGACTTCTGAGGACGAAGGTGATCTCGCTGCGCGAACGGAGTATGAACTGAGCGTAGTCGCCCGGCTCCAGCAGCGGCGGCGCGCGCTTTTCCGCCGCGACCGGCGCGGCCTCGGGCGTGCCTTCGCCTTGCGGTTGTTCCGTCGCCGGTTGAGGATTGTCCGTCTGGGGTTCGGCCATGCAAATGTCCCACGCATCAATTGCGAATATTCTACCTTGCGCAGCGAGATTCAGGCCGGCGAAGCGATTCGCGGTTGCGCGGCGGCCGACGCCGCATGCCGCTACGCCGCATTTTCGATCCTGTAGAGCCAGGCCAGAAGCTCGGCGATCGCCACATAGAGCTGCGGCGGAATATGTTCGTCGAGATCGACCTGGGAGAGCAGTGCGACCAGTTCCTTCGATTCATGCACATAGACGCCGTGTTCGCGGGCACGGGCGACGATCTGCTCGGCGATCAGGCCGCGGCCCTTGGCCACGACCTTCGGCGCCGCGTCGCTGGCGGCATAGGCCAGCGCCACGGCCAGCAGGCGTTCCTCGTCCTTATTCTTCTTGTCCATGCTTCACCTGGAACGACAGCAGGGGAATGCCGGCGGCATCGAGGGCGGTGGCCAGGGTCGGAATGCCGTTGCGCAAGTCGGTGGCTGCTGCGTCCGACGGCGTGGAGAGGGCGAGATGAATGCCGCCGGCCGTCAACCGCAGCGTCGCGGCGATGCTGCCCAGGCGCGGCGTCTCCAGCTTCAGCGTCGTGCGCCAAGAGGCGTCCTGCTCGGCGTCGGGCGCATTGCCGTGATCGTCTTCGCGAATGATTTCCCAGTCGATGCGCTGGTTGGGCCAGGCTTCGCCGTGCCAGAGCAGCCGCTGCGTCGCCACTGCGTCGAGTTGCTGCTGGACCAAGGGACGCAGTTCCTCGGGTACGCCGGGGGCGGACGCGGGCAACGGCGCCGGGGAGGCCGCCTCTTCCGCCGGACGTGCGCCGAACAGGGTTTGCAGCAGCGACGGATTCTCCGCTGCCACGGCGCGGCCGGCGTCCGCCGCCGCTGTGGCCGCATGCGGCGGCAGGCCGTGTTGCGCCAGGGTCGCCGGTGCGGAAAGCTGACCCTGCGGCTCCTGCAGAATGCGTTCGATCGGCAACCTGCCGGTGGCCCATTGCGCCTGATGCGACTCGTAGAACAGCCCGCTTTGGGCGACGGCTTTCTGCAGCGCCGGTACCAGGTCGGCCGCGCTTGCCGGCGGTTGCGGCAGCAGCGGTTCGCCGCGGTTCAAAGCTGCCGGTTGCGGGGGCGTCCCGTCTTGCAGGAGCAGGTTGCCGATCAACTGGGCCGGACGGCTCAGCGTCGTGTAGAGATTGCCGGCAGCGCCCGGACCCGCGGCCGGCTCGGCCAGTTTGGCGACGACCGCCTTCGGCGTGCGGTCGATGACGACGAGTTCGAGCGTGTCGCCGGCGGTGGCGCCGCCGGGCAGTTGCAGCGTTATCTGCTTGCCCGCAACCAGGGCCTTGTAGACGTTTTCGGGAAGGACTTCCTGGATGCGGGCGGTAAACATCTGCCCGGTGCGCAGATCCGGCAGGTCGATCGGTATTTCGGTGACCGGAGCGAGCGGCCGCAAGCCATCTGCGTTGGCCTGCAAGCGCATGCCGATGCCGGCATCGGGAGGGATCAGGGCCATGCCGGACCCCGCGGTTTATCGCCCGTAGGCTTTTTCGAGACGCCGCCGCTGGCCGTTTTGGCCGAGGAACTGCCGCACGTGCTCCATCCACGGCTCGGTGTGGCGGCGGACTTCGGCGTCGTCGTCGAGGATGCGCTGGATCAGTGCGGCCTTCTGCGCCAACTCGTGTGGCAGCAGGCGCGCGTTGTCGTCGTCGGCCATCAGGATCTTGCGCAAGGAGGCGACCGATTGCTCCAGCGTCACCAGGGCGTCCCAGTCCTGTTGTTGCGCGGCCTCGACCATACGGGCCGAAAGCGCGCTCATTTCCTGGAAGATGTCGATCTGGGAAGGCATTGCGGCCATCATAGCGGTCAGTCGGCGGCCGTGGTATGCGAAACTACATCGGGATCGCCGGCTATTTCCTCCCAGCCCGACTTCAGTTCGCGCAGCAAGGCCGTCACCTCGTCGAGCGCCGCGCGGTCGTTGCGCAGATTGGCGTGCAGTAGCCGCGCGCAAATGTACTCGTAGAGCGCATCGAGCCGTTCGGCGAGCTCGCCGCCGGCCTTGAAGTCGAGGCAGGCGCGCAGGCCGGTTTCGATGATGTTGATGGCGTCGCCGATGGCCTCGCCCTTGGCGGCGACGTTGTTGGTCTGGATGTGCATGCCGGCGATGGCGATCTGCGACAAGGCCCCCTCGTAGAGCATCAATACCAGCCGGTGCGGCGAGGTCGTTTCGACCCGCGTTTCGAGGCCTGCCTTGCGGTAGGCCGCCGCGGGATTGTTCATGGTGGCAAACATGGATCGTCCTTTCTTGCCGGGGCTAATTGCTGTTGTTGTCGCCGATGCTGGGCAGGTTCGCCAACTGTTGCGTCAGATACTGCGAGGTCGAATTCATGCTCGCGATCAACGCGTCGAGATTGGTGAACTGCGTGCGGTAGCGGTTCTCGATGGCCGCCATGCGGACTTCCAGCGCCGCCTTGCGGTCGTCGTATTCGGAAATGGTCTGATTGAGGCCGTCGGTTTTGGTGCTGAGCAGGCCGCCGCTGTTGAGCATTGCGTCGAGGGTGTCGTCCAGCGATGCCGCCATGCCCGGCGCGTTGGTCGAGCCGATAAAAAAGTCGGAGAAGTCATTGGTCGCATCGGCCAGCATGTCGTCCAGCGTCGTGCTGTCGATCGACAGCGTGCCGTCCTTCTTCGTTTCGACGCCGAGATCCGACAGGCTGCTGACCGACAATCCGCCGAGGACGGTGCGCATCGCGCCGCGCAACTGCGACTGAACCGAGCGCACCGTGCTCTCACCCTGGAGCGCGCCGGCTTCGCCGGTGCTCACGTCGTAGGCAAGAAGATCCGTCAGCAGGGCCGAAACCTTGTTGTATTCCGTGACGAAGGTTTCGATGCCGGTCTTCAGCTTGCTGGTGTCGCCGGTCACGGTGAGCGTGGTTGCGGTGGCCGATTCCGCGGCCAGGCTGAGTGTGATGCCGCTGATGGCGTCGGTGATGGTATTGGTGGACTTGGTGATTTGCACGTTGTCCACCCAGATGATCGCGTCCTGCGGCGCCACCGTCTGCGTCAGCCGCCGCGCCGTGGCTTCGGACGTGGTGGTCGTTCCGAACAGGGTTTCCAGTCCGCTGTTGGCGGCCACCGGCGTCAGGCTGATCGCCGAATAGCCCGCGCTCGTTTTCGAATACAGCTTCAACTGGTTGCTGGCGTCCAACTGCACGCTGACCGTGCCGTTGAGGGCCGGCACGGCGTCGATCTTGGCCTGCATGGCGGCGACGATATTGGCGCTCGTATAGGTGTTGTCGTCGAGCGTGATGGTCGTCACCGCGCCGCCGTCGACCGCGATGTTGAACTGGTTGTTGTTGGAGGCCGCGGCAACGTTGAGGCTGAGACCGGTGTAGCTGAGGCTGCCGTTGGCATAGCCGCTGGCCTTGTTGTAGGCCAGGCGCGACAGGCCCGCGGTGTTCGTGTCGTCGCCGTCGTCGTCGTCCACCGTGATGCGCAGGGCGTTGTCGGCGCCCGGATCGCTCGACGAGAACGCCAGGTAATAGCTGGTGCCGTCGTTGATGACCGAGGCGCTGACGCCGACGCGGGCGGAATTGATCGCGTTGGCGACCGCAGAGAGCGAGTCGGAGCCGGACGGAATGGAAACCGTGACCGAATTCTTGTCCGTGTTCTCGGCGAAACTCGTGACGTCGCCGGTCGTCGTGTAAGTGCCGAAGTCGAAGGTCAGGCTGCCGGTGCCGACGCTGTCGGTCAGATTGGAAAATGCCACCGATTGCAGTTTCTGCGCCTTCGCCAGTTGCTGGACGCGGATGTCGTAAGTGCCGAGCGCCGCCGTGCTGCTGGACGTCGCCGAAAACTGCGTCGTATCCGCCACCGTCGCCGTCGTCGCGTTGAAGGTCGACGTCGTGGTCAGCGTCTGCACCGCGGTCTGGAACGACGACAGGGTGCCCTTCAGCGTGCCGTAGGCCGTCAGCTTGGCGTCGATGACGCCGATCTTGCCGTCGATGGCGCCGATCGGCTGGCGCTCGATGGCCATCAGCTTGCTGACGATGCCGGTAACGTCGAGGCCCGATCCCAGGCCCGAAGACGTCAGGGTGCCGGCGTTGGAAAGATAGGAAGTGCTGGTGCTGGAGACGGCCATTTGGGGTACCTCCCGCCAGAGCGGCGGCATGCGTGAAAGAGTCTACGGCATTTTCTCTTCAAGCTGAAGGCAAGAAATGGGCCAAAAAAATGCCCGCATCTGCGGGCGAGTCGTCAATGTCGGTTTTGCTTAGGCCTGCTGTCTGAGCAACAGCCCCTGCATTTTTTCGAGTTCGCGTGCGATCTGCAACACCTCTTCGGACGGTATTTGCCGGATCACCTCGCGCGTACCGCTATCCACCACCCTAATCACGGTTTCGCCGGAATCGCTGTCGACCGAGAACTGGAGGTTCTGGCCGCTAGCGCGGCTGGCGCGACTGAGATTTTCGACGGCGCGCTCGATCTGCTCCTTGCTCGGCTGACGAGCGGGGGCTGCGGCTTGCGTGTGCGCTCCGGGGAGCGCTACGGCGACTGCCGCGGCAGCCCGCTGCGCTCCCGCTTGAGACGGGGGCGCCGCGGCCTCGCCGGAGACAACTTGCGGCATTGTTACGTTCATTTTCTGGCTCCTTGGTCTCTATCCCCTGACTCCGGATAGCGGGGCCGCAGCCCCTCCATCCGGATCCCCCTTTGCTTACTTAAGCAGCGAGAGGACCAGTTGCGGCAGTTGGTTGGCCTGCGCCAGCATCGCGATACCGGCCTGCTGCAGGATCTGCG
>JACRPB010000083.1 GCA_016214175.1 Rhodocyclales bacterium | reverse complement strand
GCCGGCGAGGTCGAACAGCAGCACCGGCACGTTGGCATTGGCGCAATGGGCGGCGATCTGCGCCCCCATGACGCCGGCGCCGAGCACCGCAACTTTATTGACGATGAAATTGCTCACTCCACTCTCCTTGGTTAGGACAATTGCTCGCGCATTGCCCGCTTGTTGAGCTTGCCGCCGCTGGTGCGCGGCAGCGCCGCGACGAAACGCACTTGGTCCGGCACGCCGTATTTCGAAATATGCCCTTGTTCGGCCGCGGACATGACCTCGGCCCGGATCGCGTCGGCTTCCGCGCTCTGGTCCTTCTTCAGCACCACCATGGCGAGCGGGCGTTCGCCCCACTTGTCGTCCTTGACGCCGACCACCGCCACTTCGGCGACGGCCGGATGGCGGCCGATGATGTCCTCGATTTCGAGCGAGGACACCCACTCGCCGCCGGTCTTGATCACGTCCTTGATGCGATCGGTAATCTGCAGGTAGCCGCGCGTATCGACGTGGCCGATGTCCTGGGTGTGCAGCCAGCCGCCCTCCCAAAGGGATTCGGAGGCGAGCGGATTGTCGAGATAGCCCTGGGTCAGCCAGGGCGCGCGCACCACGACTTCGCCGACCGACCGGCCGTCGTGCGGCAGGGTCGTCATTTCGGGCGTCACCGTGCGCAGATCGACGAGCGGGATCGGCCGCCCGGCCTTGGTGCGCACCGCCACGGCATCGTCCGCCACGTCCTCGGAAGTGATGTGGGCGATGGTCAGGATCGGGCAGGTTTCCGACATGCCGTAGCCGCCGAAGACGTCGATGCCGCGCGCCAGCGCCGCCTTGGCCAAGGCCGTCGGCAGCGCCGAGCCGCCGATGATCACCTTCCAGCCGTCGAGCTTGACGGCGGCGCCCGCCGGCGACGACAGCAGCATGTGCAGGATGGTCGGCACGCAATGCGAGAAGCTCACCTTCTCCTGCGCCAGCAGCTTGAGGATGGTGTCGGGCACGTAGCGGCCCGGATAGACCTGCTTGACGCCCATCAGCGTCGCCAGGTAGGGCACGCCCCAGGCATGGACGTGGAACATCGGCGTCAGCGGCATATAGACGTCGTCGCGGTGGAAGCGTCCCTGCTGCGCCGCCATGCCAAGCACGCCCATCGCCGCCATCGTGTGCAGCACGAGCTGGCGATGGCTGAAATAAACGCCTTTGGGCAGGCCCGTGGTGCCCGTGGTGTAGAAGGTCGTGGCGCGCGCATTCTCGTCGAAGTCGGGAAACTCGAACTGCGGCGCAGAAGCCCCGAGCAGCGCCTCGTACTCGCCGGCGAAGCCTTCCGGCAGCGCGGTCTTGGCATCGTCGAGCAGAACGAAGGTCTTCACGGTTTCGAGCTTGCCGCGGATCGCATCGAGTATGGGCAGGAATTCGGCGTTGATGAACACCGCGCGGGCTTTCGAGTGATTCTACGTGTACAGGATCTGTTCCGGCGAAAGTCGGATGTTGACCGTGAACAGCACGCTGCCGCTCATGGGCACGGCGAAGAAGGCTTCGAGGTAGCGGGGGCTGTCCCAATCGATGAATGCGATGGTCTCGCCCGCCAGGTGCAAGCGCTCGATGAGGCCGCCGAAGCGTTGCACGCGCGTGTTGAATTCGCGGTAGGTGTAGCGCATCTTGTCCGCGTAGATGATCTCCTGCTCGGGCGCGACCGCCAGCGGCGTATGCAGCAGTTGCTTGATCAGCAGCGGATAGCCATAGGCGGACGGCGTAACGACGATTTTTTCTGCTGACTTCATGCTTCCTCCGTTTGTTTTCTTCTTGGTAGATTCAGTCGTGCGGCATTTCGCGCTTGCTGCCGTCGAGATTGACGGCGACATAGGTCAGCGTCGCCTCGGTCACCTTGACGGTGATCGGATGCTCGGGATGGCGTTCGGCGATCACCAGCACATCGACGGTGACCGAGGTGCGGCCGACCTTGACGATGTCGACATAGAAGCTGACGACGTCGCCGACCGAGATCGGCTGCTTGAACGCGAATGCATTCACCGCCACCGTCACCACGCGCCCGCGCGCGCGGCGCATGGCGACGATGCCGCCGGCGACGTCCACCTGCGACATCACCCAGCCGCCGAAGATGTCGCCGGAGGGATTGGTGTCGGAAGGCATGGGCACGACCCGCAGTTCCGGTTCGCGCAACGGTCGGGCGGTGATTTGTTCGGTCATGTCGCGGTTCCTCGGTTCTTCGCGTAGTTGAGCGGACCGCCGGTGAAGGGCGCGAAGCCGGTGCCGAAAATCACGCCAGCATCGGCCAGATCGGCGTCGACCACTATGCCGGCGGCGACGCATTTCTGCGTCGCGTCGAGCAGCGGACCGACCAGACGCTGCGCCAGATCCGCGGGCGCGCCGCCGGCCTTGGCCTTCACGGGCTTGCCCTTATCGTACGCGTAAAAACCCCGTCCTGTCTTGCGCCCGAGGTGCCCGGCCGCGACCAGTGCGGCGAGCTTCCGCGGCGGCGCGGCGACGCCGCCGGCAAGGCCCTTGCCCGCCGCCATGGCGACGCCGAGACCCACCGTATCGGCCAGTTCGATCGGCCCCATCGGCATGCCGAAGGCGAGCGCCGCCGCATCGATCGCTTCGGGCGCCAGGCCCTCGTCCACGCAGCGCATGGCTTCGAGCAGGTAAGGCGCCAGCACCGCATTGACCAGGAAGCCCGGCGCATCCTTGACCGGCAGCGGCAGCTTGTCGATTTGGCGCACGAAGGCCGCGGCCTGCTTCGCCGTCGCATCGTCGGTGGTCGCGCCCTGCACCACCTCGACCAGGGGCATTTTCGCCACCGGGTTGAAGAAGTGGATGCCGACCAGGCGCGCCGGATTTTTCAGCGCAGCGGCGATGTCGGCCAGGCGCAGACTGGACGTATTGGACGCGAGCACCGCCTCAGGCTTGGCGCGCGCCTCGATGTCGCGGAACAGCGCCTGCTTGGCTTCGAGATTCTCGAATATCGCCTCGATGACGACGTCGGCCTGGCGCACGCCTTCGCCGGCCGGATCGGGAATCAGGCGATCGAGGACGAAGCGCACCTGCTTGTCGGCGTCGCGCTCGAAGCGGAACTTGCGGCGCAAGGCCTCGGCCGCGCGCTTGATGGCCGGTGCGATGCGCTCGATGTTCTGGTCTTGCAGCGTCACCGTCATGCCGCGCTGCGCACACCAGGCGGCGATGTCGCCGCCCATGACGCCGGCGCCGACCACATGCACGCGTGTCGGCGCGAAGTCGGCCGCCGCCTTGCCGAAGCCCTTGAGGCGCTCCTGCATGAAGAACACGCGCACCAGATTCCAGGTCGTCGCCGAGGCGGCGATGGCGTTGAGCGAAGTCGGCTTCTCGGTCGGCACCGCCAGCGCGTTGCCGCCGTAGTTCTCCCACATGTCGATGATGGCGTAGGGCGCCGGGTAGTGTTCCTGGCGTGCGCGCTTCGCCACTTGCTTCCTCGCGCCGTCGGCGATGAGGCCGTTCAACGGCGCTGCGTTGAGTAGCTTCTGCAAGAGCGGCGGTTGATGCGACGCTTGTCCGGACAACGCGAGCTGGCGCGCCGCGTTCTCCATCACGCGCGGCGGCACGCATTCGTCGGCGAGGCCCATGCGCTTGGCACGGCGGGCGTCGATACCTTTGCCGGTCAGCATCATGTCGAGCGCCGCGGCCGGGCCGATCAGTTGCGGCAGGCGCAACATGCCGCCCCAGCCGGGCACGATGCCCAGCATCACCTCGGGCAGCGCGAACTTGGTGCCCGGCTCGTCCACCGCCACGCGGTAAGTGCAGGCGAGCGCCAGCTCTGTGCCGCCGCCCATGCAATGGCCGCGCACCAGCGCCAGGGTTACGTAGGGCACCGCCGCCAGGCGGTTGTAGAGATCCCAGCCGCGCTGCACCAGGGCGCGCACCATTTGCGCCGAATCGAGAGTCGTGAATTCCTCGATGTTGGCGCCGGCGATGAAGCCCGCTGCCTTGCCCGAACGGAAGATCAGTGCACGCGGCGGCTCGCTCTCGCAGCGGTCGAGAATCTGTCCGAGTTCGGCCAGCACTGCGGCGGAAAGCACGTTGGTCGAGGACTCCGCCGCATCGAGCGTCGCCCAGAGGATGCCGTCGCCGTCGCGATCGAGTTTCCAGTTTTTGAGTTCCATCACAGTGCCTCCACCAG